>CAYNWJ010000023.1:6449-19402 GCA_964400815.1 uncultured bacterium | reverse complement strand
AACCAGAGAGAAAATTGCGGCCGATTTTATAATGCAATATTGTACATGTTTCAAGAATAATCGGCAGAGTATGTGAAAAACAATTGACGGAATAGTGTTTCGGTCACTCGAGATTAAACTTGCCATATCGATCGCGGAAAGATACCATACAGGAACAGCAACCACCTTAAACCATCATTCGAATGAGGATTACTCACTATGCATTCACGCAGGACATTCGTAAAACATGCCGCGCTTTCCGGCGTCGCAGGCATCGTGGCGGCCGGACGCGCCCCCGCCGCTTTGAGCCAGATGAACATGGTCAGGATCGGCCAGCTCGGCCTGGGCTCCCACGGTTTCGTGGGGCGGTTCAACAATCCCCCGGCGAAATACAAAGACATAATCGGCTGCCGTCCCTATGCCATATGGGACGATGTGCCCGGTGTGGCGGAGGGCATGCTGTCGATGGGCTTCGAAAAGACGGTGGACGACCCCGAAGAGCTCGTCCGTGAATGCGACGTGGTGCATGTCGAACACGCCGACTACCGCCGTATCCTGGACCTCGCCCGTCCGGCGCTCGAAGCGGGGAAGCCCGTTTTCATCAACCGCCCGTTCGCGGCGAGCGTGGCGGATGCCGAGGAGATCGTCCGGCTGGCGCGGGCCCACGATGCGCCCCTCATGTGCGCCTCGTCTCTCGAGTTCCAGCCGGAAATACCCGAAATCGCCCGTTTCGCCCGTGAAAAGGGGCCTCTCAGGAGCTACATGGCCTATTGCCCGGAGCCCTATTTCACCTGGATGTTCCCCCATGTCACCAATTTCGCCCACGCGGCGCTGGGCGGCGGCATCGACACCGCCTATTTCGCCGGCGACTACATCATCGAGATGGGGGATATCAGGATCGAGAACGGAAGATTCGTCGATCCGGCGCGCCCCTACGGCTCCGCGGTAAGCCTCCTTACCTACAAGCCGCGGGACGGCCAGCCGCCTGTCGTGGGCATGAATCACATCGGCCAGAGTCCCGGAACCTACAACATCTATGTCTACGCCTACGATGAAAGCAAAAACTTCGTCTGCGGCGGCGAATTGAACGCCCCCAATATCTTCGAACCGATGTTCCTGACCCTCAACGACTTCTATATGAACCGCAGGCCGCCCCGGCCCTACGACGCGATTCTCGAACAGCACCGGGCGCTCGTGGCGACGAACAAGTCACGCCTCTCCGGCAGGGCGGAGAAACTGGACGATCTGAGGGGCGGCGACGCCCTCCCCTATCATGAGTCCATCAGGGGACGGCTGGTGAAACGCTACAAGCCGTGAGCACAGGGACCGGGCATACAGAGGCATAGCAAAGATACATACGCAACCGGGAGTTTTCCATGAAACGTCAGCCCACACTGATCTTGATTTTCTTGTTGTTCGGCATACTGTTTTCGGCTGCGGCGGCGAACGCTGTGGACATGGACATGGTGATCCGGGAAGTGAAGCGGGAAGTGTCCGGCGAGCGCGCGCGGCAATACACCATGCGCCTCTGGCGGTACGACCGCTGGTACAACGTCCCCATGATGGTGAAAGCGGCCGAGGAGGCCCGCACCATCATGCGCGAACGGGATTTCGACGAGGCCGAACTGGTGGATACGCCGCTCGACGGTAAAACACAGTTCGGCACCTGGACCAATCCCATCGGCTGGGACTGCACCCAGGCCACGCTCGAAGTGATAGAGCCGTCAGGTCTTCCCGACGAATACCGTTTTCTCTGCAATTATCAGGACAATCCCACGTCCCTCATCGGCTGGAGCTGCCCCACGCCGGCGGGCGGACTCGAAACGGAACTCGTCCTTCTCGATCGGGCGAACCGTGAAAGCCTCGCGGAAATCGATGCCCGGGGAAAGATCATTCTCATATCCTCCAACACGGGCGGCATGAAACGGCATCTGGATGATTTCGGGGTTCCGGGACTCGTCAGCGACCAGATCGAATCGCGCAACAGTGATTTCATCCACGCCAACAACTGGATGAACACCTGGAGCGACCGTCCCGGCGGCTGGCTCATGAACGCCTCCGACAGCAAAAACAACTTCGGCTTCTCCATCTCCCAAAAGAAGGGCGACTATCTCCGCGACCTGCTGCGCAGCGGAAGAAAGGTGGTCGTCAGGGCGGTCATCGACAGCAGATACTACACCGGAGGGACATTCCCCTATGTCACCGGCTGCATCCGGGGAACGGGCGATGAGGAGGTCCTGATCGCCGGCCACCTGTTCGAATGGGGCGCAAACGACGACGCCACCGGATGCGCATCCATGATCGAGGCGCTCGGTACGATCAACGATCTCATCGACAGCGGGAAACTCCCCCGGCCGAAACGCTCCGTCCGCTGCTGGATGGGACAGGAGCTGTACGGCTCCCTGGCATACACCGCCCACAATCTGGAACGCATGCGCGAGCGCACCATCTGCGCCCTCGTCTGCGACACTCCGGCGGAGAACTACGACCTCGCTACCACGGGCCTGAACCTGATGATGAGCTTCAACAACGCCCCATCATACACCGATGGCGTGCTGCCCGAGATCGCCCGGCGTTATTATGACCGCTATGAACCCCTGCGTCTCTGGCGGGTCACGCCCTACGCGTCGGGCAGAGACAATTTCTTCTGCGACCCCATGATCGGTGTGGACACCAACTGCATCTCGATGAACAACGGCGGCCACCTGCACCACAACTCCATGGACACCATCGACAAGACCGACCCCCGCACCCTCGGGGAAATGACCGCGCTGAACGCCGCATATCTCTATTACATGGCGGCCGCTGATTTCGAGGACGTCCCCCTCATCTCACGGCTGGCCTATGAACGGGGCATCACCGTCATCAACGAAAAAGCCGCTGAGATGCGCGAACGGCTGGCTGAAACCGGCGGCGACGGTGCGGCGCTGGGCAGGCTGCTCCATGAAGGGAGGCGGGACATCGAATACTACGCCGGCCTCCAGTGCGATGCGCTCTCGAAGATCACGCGTCTGGTCGACGGGGACCGCCGCGAAGACGTGCGGGACTACCTGAAGGGATATTTGGAGGATCTGAAAGACTTCGGCGAAATGCAGGCCGACCGTTTCGAGGACGAGCTCAGGGCGGCGGCGAAAATGCATGAAACGAACATCGTGACATACAAGCCGCCTTTCGGCGAGGTGGAGAAGCTCCAGGCTGAAATCGTGCCGAAACGCTTCCACATCGGCCCCATGTCCTATGACGGCATCCCGGTGGAGGAATGCATCGGCTCCCCCCGCTGGTGGTCGGCGACCAACTGGGTGACCGCGGCCTACTGGTGGTGCGACGGCGAACGCGACCTGAACGAGATACGGGAACTGGCGGAGATCGAGGCAGGACGCTCCATGGGGGATTTCGATCTGGTGGGCTTCTTCCGCTTCCTCGAAAAATACGACATGGTGGAGTTCGTGGATTAAGAACGCACATATGCGATGTACCATATCTGTGAACATGCCGGAGGGATATCGTTCTGATATCCCTCCGGCATCGTTTTTTCACCTTTTATTGTTTTTTTAGTCGAAGCCAAACAGCAAACAAACACAACCGGCGTATCATACAGCGAATACAAACAATCATATCATGGAGGCTTCATGGAACGTCTGGTTAAATGTCTGACTCCCGCAGTATTGGCGTTTTTTCTGTTTCTTTCTTCCACATCCAACGCACCGGCCCAGAGCACGGGGGCTGTCCGCGGAACGGTGATCGACGATGAGAGCGGGGAACCACTGCCGCGGGCATCGATCAGACTCGAAGGCACCAAATACGGGGGCGTCTCCGACAACGACGGCAGATACCGTATTTCCAATATCCCCACAGGATCGTATACGCTGGTTGTGACCTACATCGGTTTCAAGGAAGGACGTGAAAGCGTGAGGATCGCGGGCGGCTCGACGATCATCGTCGACATTACCCTCGAAAGCGAAACCATCGAGGGCGGCGAGATCGTGGTCCGCGGTTCACGCAGTGGACAGGCCCGCGCCCTGACCCGTCAGAAGAACGCAGACAACATCGTGAATGTCATGAGCGAGGACATGATCGAACGTTTCCCCGACCCGAACGCGGCTGAAGCGATCCAGCGCATACCCGGCATATCCATCCAAAGAGACCAGGGCGAGGGACGGTACGTGCTGATCCGCGGCATGGACGCTCGTCTGAATTCCGTTGCGATCAACGGCGAACGGCTTCCCTCCCCGGAAGGCGACACCCGGCAGGTCGCCCTCGATGTCATACCCACCGACCTGATATCGAGCATTGAAGTCCACAAGGCGATCACGCCCGAAATGGACGCGGATGCAATCGGCGGTGCTGTCAACCTCATCACCAAGAGCGCACGCGACTACAGCGGCCGCATCCTCAAAGGCAAGCTCGCCGGCGGATACAACGCCATCAGGGAAGACGCCAATTATCAGGGATCGATCACCTTCGGCGACCGGTTCGGCCCGGACAGGAAACTCGGCCTCATCCTCAGCGCCAACTATTATAAGACCAACCGCGGCTCAGACAACAACGAGTTCGAGTACGATGACGGGATTATCGAGACCATGGAACTCCGTCATTATACGGTCAACCGTTTGAGAACCGGTATCAGCGGTACGCTCGACTATGAATTCGACGATGAAAACTCGTTGTATTTCAGGACCATCTATAATTATTTCGACGACGACGAGTACAGACGGCGTCTTGAAATCCAGCCCGGCGGCGATCTGAGCGATGGCAGCGCAACCGAAGGCGAGTTTTCACGCGATTTCAAGGACCGCTACGAAGCCCAGAGGATCGTCAGTGTTTCAGCCGGCGGCAATCACCTCCTCCCCATACTCAACTCGGTCGATATGGATTACAATCTCACCTATTCATACGCCGAAGAAGAGGAACCCGACCGTTACGACACCAGCTTCGAACTGGAAACGGAAGACGCCGGGATGACCTGGTCGAGCGACAACGATTTCCCCATATTTTCTTTCCCGACCAACGATCCCAATGATCCGACGAAGTTTGAATTCAAGGATATCACGTACGAAGACAACCTGACGACCGATAAGGACATCATTGCATCCGTTGATTTCGAAGCGCCTTTCACCATCAACGCCCTTCCGCTGACGGTGAAAACCGGCGCGAAGCTCCGCAACAAGACGAAAGACCGCGATAACACGGTTGAAGTATGGGAGTGGGACGGCGATGACGATTACATGCTCGACATGGTCGCCGATGATTTCAAGGAAGATATGCTCGACGACAAGTATACGCTCGGCAGTTTTCAGGATCCGGACAAGGTCATCGATCATTTCAAAGACAACAAATCGAGCTATAAGCTCGAGAAAAACGACACCCGCGAAGACTCTGATGTCGAGGATTTCGAAGCCGGCGAGACTGTCGTCGCGGCATACGGTCAGGGTAAGATACAGTTCGGCAATTTCGATCTTCTTGCCGGCCTGAGATTGGAAAACACGTCCGTCGATTATACGTCATACCAGGTGAATTTCAAGAATGTGCCCGACGACGAAGGCGAGCCTGAAGCCGTATATGACAACACAACGAAAATCGAGGAATCGAACAGCTACCTCAATGTCTTCCCAAATGTGCACCTGACATACCATTTCAACGAGGACACCAATATCAAGGCGGCGGTTACAACGGCAATCGCCCGTCCCGACTACGAGTCCCTCGTGCCCTACAAACTCATCAACAGGGCTGACGAAGAGATCGAGCAGGGCAATCCCGACCTCGAACCGACCAAAGCCGCAGGCATCGATGTCATGGCCGAGCACTATTTCCGTCCGCTCGGCATCGTGTCCGGCGGATTCTTCTACAAGAACCTCACCGATTACATCTTTCCGCGCAAACGTGAAATCAGCGGCGGCGATTTCGACGGCTATGAAGTCGAGGACTGGGCGAACGGCGACACGGCCACGCTCTGGGGCATCGAGGTCAACTGGATGCACCAGCTGACGTTCCTTCCCGGTTGGGCCAACGGTTTCGGCGTTTATGCGAACTACACCTTTACCGATTCCGAAGCGGATATCCCCCTCGAGGGCGAGGAAGTCAGATCAGCGACACTGCCGGGTCAGTCCGAAAACATGGGGAATTTCGCCGTTTCGTATGAAAAATTCGGCTTCATGGCCCGTCTTTCCCTCAACTTCCACGGCGAATACATCGACGAAGTGGGGGAAACCAGCGAAGAGGATGAATACTACGATTCACGTACCCAGATCGACCTCAATCTCAGCCAGCGCGTAACCGACCGTATCAGCGTATTCGCCGACTTGATCAACCTGACCAACGAACCACTTCGATACTACATCGGCAGGACGTCGCGTCCCAGACAGCAGGAATACTACCGGTTCTGGACTCACTTCGGCCTGAAATTCAATTTGTGAGCTACGAAAGGAATCGCGGTACCGGCCGGACAACCATGGTTTCCGGCCGGTTGCGTTGAAAATATATGAGACTCTCATGCACTATCGCCTGGATCGTCATGTTCGCACTCACCGTATCGGGCTGCACGGAACATGAGGAAAACGATCAGTTGGGCGCCTCATTCAAACACACGGTTCATCCCGTCTTTGAAACTCTCTGGGAGCAGGAACAAAACATCGACTCTCCGGCGGTCTGGCATGCTCCCGACGGCGAAACGCTTCTCTTCGCAACCGCGAAAACGGCGGACTGCATTGTTGTATACAATGCCGAGACCGGTGAAATTCATCGGAAGGCCGGTACTTCGGGGGACGGTCCGGGAGAGTTCAGACGGCCCAACGGCATCCTTGTGATCGATGATTTCATCATCGTAACGGAGCGCGACAACAGCCGTTGCCAAGTTCTTTCGGTGCCGGATTTCATTCATGTCGGCTTTTTCGGAAAAGATGTGCTCATACGTCCCTATGGAATATACGGCCGCACCGTCTCGCCGGGTCAGTATGAAATCTTTGTTACCGACAATTATGAAACCAGCGATGGAACGGTTCCGCCCGATGACGAGCTCGGAGAACGCATCAAAAAATTCGTCGTAAGGATCGACGATAAATGCCTGAGCGCGGAACATACCGCCTCTTTCGGCGCCACTTCGGGCCAGGGCGTACTGCATGTCGTCGAATCGATATGGGGGGACCCCGAAAACGACCTGCTTCTTATCGCCGACGAGGACAGCCTGTCACGATCCATCAAGCTCTATGCATTCGACGGGACATTCAACGGGATGGTCTTGGGCAAGGGATTGTTCGAATTCGAGCCCGAGGGAATCGTACTCAGGGAAAATTCCGATGGTTCAGGATGGTGGCTTGCCGCAGACCAGTCCATGGAAAAAAACATGTTCCATCTCTTCGACCGTAAAACACTCAGGTGGATAGGGACGTTCAAGAGTCCCGCAACAGCAAACACGGACGGGATAGCCCTCACCTCGCAGGGATTTGGTCCATTTCCCGACGGCGTTTTTTACGCGGTTCACAATGACGGCGGTGTACATGCTTTCGACTGGCGCGACATCAGCGATTCCGTGATGCATTCGGATAACTGAAGGGCCGCCCACCAATACTCTTACCCCGTCATGCCGCGCACCCTATCCGCCACCCACGCCGAACAGAGGGAAAGAATGCGCTCGCCCTTTTCCTCGTCCGCCAGCTTCGAGAAATCGAACTTGCCCCGGTCGTCCTCCGTGTCGCTGACCCCGGAATAGGAGGCGGTGTCCCAGAAACGGGGATCGATACCACGGTAATGGAGCCGTTCGGGGAAGGCGGTGAGGGCGATGGACGTCTCGAACTCGGAGGCGTGGCCGGGCCAGTCGCCGCTTTCCATGAGGGCGTGGCCGGTGTCCCTGTCGATGGCGTCCCAGTAGGAGCAGGTTTCGATACGGACGCCCAGTTCGTCCGCGATTCCGGGGGCCTCACGCCTGAGGGACCGAACATTGCCGCCGTGGCCGTTGACCACGAGGATGTTTTCGATGCCGTGGGCAGCCAGGCTTCCTCAGATGTCCTTGACCACGGCGATGAAGGTCTCAGGCCGGAGCGTGAGGGTGCCCTTCCTGTCCATCCAGTGGGGGGATATCCCCACGGGAACCGGCGTCGCGACAATGGCTCCGGGATACAGGTCGAGCGCGGCGAGCTGTGAAACGGTCATCGATGCGGCGGTGTCCATGATCATGGCCATGTGCTCGTTGTGCTGCTCGGTGGCGCCTGTGGGAAGAAGTGCGGCCTTGAGCGCGCCCGAATCGAGCCGTTCGCGAATCTCGCGCCGCGTGCATTCCCAGAGCAGGACCTTTCGGGGATTGATGTATCCCCCGCCCCGTGGCACCGGTTCGGCGGCTTCGGACTCATGCGGCAGGCCGGTCCCGGCAAACCCCGCAGTCACGCCAGAAGCGGCGAGCGAACGAATGAACAGTCGCCGCGAATCTCCTTGTGCCATGATTCCCCCTCCGACAGAAAAATGTGGTTCGTGAAACGGTGACGCTCAGACGCAGCGATACACACGGACGGCGTCCATCAGGCTGTTGGCCGTGTCAATGTCGGGCGTCCCGGTGACCTGGTAGAAGACCCCGCCGGTGAGTCTCCCGCCCTCCATGGCGGCCTTGAAATCATCGTGGGGCACGGTTACCACGAAGGGCGTGTCACCGGCGCGTTTACGCAGTTCCGGCAGCACATCGAAGGCCCGCGGATATCCCGTGTCGTCTCCGAGCCAGACCGCCATGAGCCCCGCGAGCGTGACGACGGCCTCGAGCAGATGACGGCCGTTACCGTGCAGATGGAGCACGCCGCCGTCGAACGCCGCGAACATCCGCTCCACATTCTCTCGCCCCCATTCCTCGAAGACATCGACCGAGGTCATGTGGAAGGGATCGACGCTCTCCGAGACGATCCTGCCCGGCAGCCACTGGGCCATGTTGCTGAACGTTCCCTCCTCCAGCGCGGGCGTGGTGTCGAAGAATTCCTCCTGAACGCGCACATTCAGATCGAACGCGAAGGAGACCGCCCGGCGCACCATGTCCGGGTGGTCGATGAGGCTTTCATAGGTCCTGGTGGCGCCCAGGAGCTCGAACACGAAATTGAGGCCGTCGATGAGGATGAAATGGCTGACGCCGAACCGGTTCCCGGCGGATTCGACGAACACCCGCAGCTGGTGGCGGAAGCGCCTCATCCATTCACCGTCCTCGATGACCGCGAGATCGTCGAAACCCTTCCAGCCCCCGAGAATGGGCGGCGCCATGGATGAAATCCAGCCGTTGTCGTGGCTCATGAACTGGACCTTCCCACCCACCAGGCCGCCATACAATCCCTGATCGAACTCGCTGAGATAGGCGCTGGGCACCGAATCGTCCTCGATATCGGCCCGTTCGCGCAGGCAGGCGTCCCAGAATGACGCCCGCTCCAATGGATCCGGATAGGTACAGAATCCCTCGCCGACGGTTTCTTTGAAATAATCAACCGTGGGGCTGGGTATGGCGAATGAGGCGAAAACGCTGTCCGTCGCCTCGCGGTTGTAGAGGGATTTCAAACGTTCGAGGGTTTCGTCGAGATTGGGCTTGTATCCGAGGGATTTCATTCTTGCGTCCTTCCCGGTCTCAGATGGCGGTGTGGCATGTCCCATGGCGCATACCTGACCGGAACATGGTGGTGCATCACTTCAGTTCGAGGAAGGTGAGCCTGCGCTTGAGAAAATAGGCCGGCATGGTGATGTCGTCCACCACGCACCGGCGCACGATGAGTTCGACGCCGTTCCCGTCCTCGTAGGAATAGCCGTGCTGGTCGAAGACGATGGGAACGCCGTCGCGCTCACCCAGAAGAAGCTGCGCATGGCCTCCGGTATCCTGGAGCGTGATCATGACGGTGACGAAGGGCTCGAATTCGAGGATTTTTTCATACTGGCTCTCCGTGCCGATCTCGTTGTCCAGGACGAATTCGCTGTCGCCGTAATGACTGAACATGCCGCCGTGCCAGGGAAGCTCGAAGCCGAAGACCGAAAAGATGTCACGGTAGGTGGTCTCGTGCTGACGGCCGAAAAATGTCGCGGTGAAGTCGTAGGCGTTGTCCAGCAACTTGAACGCGGTGCCGACGATGTTGCGTCTGGTGTAGGGGAGGTATCCGACGGAAACGTCGGCGTCCTCCGCGAGCCACGCCACACCGGCGGCGAGGGAGCCGTCCGTCTCCCGCACCGGAACGAGAACACTGCGTCTGTCGCTCCCGACGGCGAGGGGCAGGCGGTCACCCATCCTGATCCATCCCGAAGACCAGGTACAGCTCTCGTCCGAATAGACCTGGATACGGTCTCCGGTGCAGACCACGAACCGCGCGGGATCGACGAAGCGGCGCATTTCGTCCCTGCCGGCAAAGGCGATGTCCTCGGCGCGCACCCAGCCATAGCCGATGTCGCACTGAATGAATGCGAACTCGCCCGAACGGGAGGAATGGAGCACACGCACCGGCCGTGCGATCTGGAGCACCCCGATGCTCCAGTTGTCCCAGCGGGCGCGGGCGCCGCTCTTGACAAGACCGAGCTTTTCGGGAAAGAAGGCGGGGACGTTCTTGAGCCGGGTGTTCCTCACCGCGATGGCATCGCGGAGTTCGGCACGCCCGCCGACTGAATCGCGGGCCATTTCCTCCACAAGCTCATCGATTTCCCAACCGGCATATTTGACGTCGTTTGAATTACCCCATTCCCTCCCCCGGAGGTACTCGATCTCGATATCGATGTAACGCCGGACTGTATCGGCGAGGGCCCTTTCCGGGAGGCCATGCAGCTCGCGTTCCACGAGGGCGATGCCGGGAAAGTAGTGATTGAGCTTCGAGCGACGGTATTCGGGGATCGAGGCGAAAAAGTCCGGTTCGCTCACCTTTTCACGGTATCGCCGGTTCCAGTCGAGGATCTCACGGGTCGTGAGTATCACCCCGTCCGGGTCGTCCATGCGTTCGATCCAATAGGACGGCTCCCGCATTTCGGGAAGGGTACCCGGAAGCACATCGGGCGCCCGCTCGGGGAGCTGCCCCTGCGATGATGCGGCGATGCCGCAAAGCGCCGTAACAACAACCAGCAGTTTCGTACGTTTCACAATAGTTCCTCCATGACTGTCATTCGATTCCAACGGCGTGCCTGACCTGCGCGGCGAACGCGGGGATGTCGTCCACCCTCCCGGATGCGGGATAATCGTGGTGAAGCAGCCACCACTCCTCGGTGAAGGAGGCCCGTTCCCCCGGCTCGAGGATTTCCCGCGGACCGATGGGCTCGAGCTCGCAGCGCCCGTCCACATACCAGATCGAGATGGTCAGCGAGGCCATCTCGCCGTACATCCGTTCCGGATGGACGGGGAATTTCTTCACGAACAGCAGGTCGCTCCGCGTGATATAGGCGAACCATCCGGCGCTGCTGTCGAGACCGTACTTGGGAAACGGCGGCGTCCGGCTGATCTCGAGGAACCCGTCCCGCACCTCCGTCCCCGGAATGTCCTCCGGCATGAAGTTCATCGCCACCGGACCACGCGCAGGCTGATAGATGATGAACCCCTTCGGAAAGCGCGTCTCTTCCGAAACGGGAACGATGCAGATGCCGTTGCCCTCGGCGAAGGTGCGGCTCCAGTGAAAATAGCGTTTGGTTTCATCGCTGATGTTACGGATCGTCTGGGTGCAGAGCAGGCGCGAGGTCTCCGGGTCGAGTTCGAAGTCCCTGATGAGCTGGACGCCCGAGGATTCATCCTCCACACTGGTCATGCGCGCCTTTCGCGGGCCGGTTATCTCGGCGTCCCACGTCCCCAGCCAGAGCTGGACGCGGGGCGGTCCGGTCTTCTCGGGCCCGATGTCGAACCGTCCGGCGCAGATGCCCACGCGGGGCCCGCCGGGGGTGTAGGTCCAGCCGTTCTGTTCGGGATCGACATAGAGCACGTTCTTCCCGTCGAGGGCATATTCGATGATCCTTCCGCCGCAGTTCGGCTCGAGCACGACGGTCACCGCGCCGTTGGAGAGTTCCACCAGCCCCGTATAGCCGTACTTGTCGATCCAGCGTGTTCCCTCGGGGGTGGCCGCCCCGGCAGTCCCCGGCAGGGCGGCCGCGGCGAGCAGCACGGCGAAAAACAATGAATGGCGTTTGAGCATGTGTCGTGCGTCCTTTCATTATGTCAGTCATCAAGTTTCACAAGCATGCCGCCATGCGTCATGACAACCCACTCCGGATTTCGTCCTCTTCCCCTCCACAGGTGGGCCCACGTGCCGCCAGCGTTTGCCATACCTGCCTCCCCTGTCAGGGGAGGTGTCACGAAAGTGACGGAGGGGTTATGAAATCGTCTGCCGGCTCCGATCAAGTACTGCGGCATGAAACTTTTCTTTCCTTCATACTGTATATTACAATGAACGTGCAGATTTGGAAACAGATATTTCTCCGCATGACATCCGCAGCGAACGGGCACAGTCCCTGAAGCATTCCCATGCTGACGGATTCCGGCATATTTTTGTTTGCATGCGCGGCTGAAACGTGTTTCCTTTGAGTCATTGCCATGACAGGAATCCACACCCGGGATCGACACATGAAACGACGCACCTTCATAAGCACTGCGGCGGGAGCGGCCCTTCCGCTCATCGGAAAATACCCGGCACACGCCCAGGGACGCGATGTCTCCCTTCAGAATTTCAAGATGATTTCCGAAGGGTCAATCAGGATCGCCACAGGCCTTGACATCCTCGAAAAAGGCGAAAAGGACAACACACCCCCCACGCTCCGCGAGGAAATCCTCGACAATCCCGGCGCCGTGTTCGTGGTGAAGGCCGGCATCGAAACCGAGCGCGACGGTCACGGCCGATGGAAACCCTGTCCCGACCAGATCCTGCGCTTCGGCAGGCGCGTGGGCTCACTGGTGTTCAGAAAGGGAGGCGGATCGAAGGGAAGAACCTTCATCAAGCCGAACCTGGTGGCCGGTTTCAGGAATGTCGAAGCGGGTGATTCCCACGGCGGAATCGTGCACCCATATT
>CAYNWJ010000023.1:5051-6439 GCA_964400815.1 uncultured bacterium | reverse complement strand
GCGGGCCTCGCTGACATCCTGCGCGACTGCGGGAACACGAACATCGCCGCCGGGGCGCGCGGAGGCATGTCCAACGAACAGTTCAGACAGAGCGGCTGCAAGGACCTCTTCGACGAACATGGACTCCCGCTCATCGAGGCGAACATGCAGCCCTTCAAGCTCTACAAAAAATCCGAACTGCTCTGGCATGAGAATCCCCAGGGCATGATAAACCGGCGGTTCTGCACCTACAAACCCGCATTCCTCGACGACACGTTCTTCGTCAACATCGCCCACGCCCACACCCACAAGGTGGGGCACACCACCCTCACCATCAAGAACATTCAGGGGTCCATGCCTCGCGGGCACGGCCACATCTGCGATTCCTGGACCACCATGGACATCTGGCGCAGGGAGTTCAGGGACGACTTCAATCCCGACTACCGCCGCGCGGTCGAGCAATCGTGGAAACGCCACGCCGAAACGGGCTACAAGTTCTGGGACGAGGGCGGGTTTTTCGAGTCCTATCGCAGGGCGGGCGGCTACGAGGCCTTCACGGCGATGTTCGAACGGTACGAATCGAGCCGGGGCGACGAGCGGAAGGCGAACATGGAGCGGCTCTATGATTTAGCCGATTCACGGCTCTTCTGGGCCGAACAGTGGTCCCAGCGCATGATGGATATCATCGAGGTCCTTCCGCCGCCGGACCTGAATGTCGTCGAGGGCATCTTCGCCCGCGGCCACAACACCGGCGTGATGCACACCAATTTCGTCGTCCTGGGAAAGTCCATGGTGGCTGTGGACGCCGTCGCTTCCTGGATGATGGGACACGACCCCCGGGAGGTCCCCTATCTCAGAATCGCCAATGAACGCGGCCTGGGAGTGAATGATATCGAGAGGATCCCCGTCTTCACGCTCGATGAACGGGGTCCCGCGCGGGTGCGCGACATACGCGGACTGCCGCGGTATTTCCTGGGGATATACAATTATGGAATGAGTGAACAGGGGCCGCGCTTCTTCTGACATCGGGGATGGTGAGCTCACCGCGGACAGTGCGGAAACTGGTTACGAAAGGAAACATGACATGAACCGACGCTCTTTCATCGGAACGACGGCGGCCGCCGCACTCTGCGGCAATCCCCTGATGCGGCACATCGTGCACGCCGAGGTCAGGGGCGGCGAGGACCGGCGCAACCGTCCGCTCGAAAGCACGGGGCTTTCCATCCGCGAGGGCGTGGAGATCATGAGGCGCCGCGAAAAGGCCAACCGCATCCCCGTTCTCCGCGACGAGATCCTGGAAAATCCCGACGCCGTCTTCATCGTCCGTGCGGGAATCCGCAACGAAAAGGACGAACACGGCCGCTGGAAGGACTGCCACGACCAGATGGAACGGTTCGGGAGGCGCGCGG
>CAYNWJ010000023.1:0-5041 GCA_964400815.1 uncultured bacterium | reverse complement strand
GCGCGCGGCTGAGCTCGTGTTCAGAAGCGGGACCGAAACGGGCGGACGAACCTTCATCCATCCCAACATGGTCGGCGGACTGAGCGCGAAAAACCCGGTGACGGCGACCCAGGGCGGCATCGTCTCCCCCTTCTTCTCTGCGGGATTCACCGACGCGCTCCGGGACATGGGCAATTCGAACGTGGGTATCGGCGTACGGGGAGGCCTCAGGCATCCCCAGGTGGTGGAAAGCGGTCTCGATGACCTGTTCCGGGAGCACGACATCCCCTTCATCGAGGCGCACACGCAGTATTTCAGGGACTACCACCGTTCGGAACTCGTCTGGCACGACTGCCCGGAAGGACGGATACAGAAGCGCTTCTGTACCTACAAGCCGGTCCATCTGAAAGGAACCACCTACATCAACATCGCCCACGCCCACACCCACTGGGTGGGACATACCACCCTGAGCATCAAGAACAACCAGGGAATCATGCCCCGAGGCTACGGCCACACCTGCGACGACTGGACATCCCTGAGCCTGTGGCGCGCCGACCTCATGGACCATTTCAACGAGGACTACCGCCCCCTCGTCGAAAGCTCGTGGATCAAGCACGCCCGCAGGAACTACCGTCACTGGGACCACGGCGGGTATTACATGGCATACCGCGAGCGTGGCGGCTACGACGTCTTCATGCGCGCCATGGACAGCTACCGTAAAGCCGAACGCGGTACCGACGAACATCGCCGCGCCCTCGAACGCCTCTACGAGATAGCCGATCACCGGCTCTTTCTCACCGAGATATGGGCCCAGCGTATGATGGACTGCATCGGCGCGATGGAGCCTCCCTGTATCAGCATGGTCGAAGGCGTCTTCGGCCGGGGCCATGACACCGGCATCGTCCACTCCGATTTTCTCACCCTAAGCAGGAACATGGTCGCCCTCGATGCGGTGACATCATGGCTCATGGGACACGATCCGCGGGAGCTTCCCTATCTCAGGATCGCCGCGGAGCGTGGCATCGGTTCGAACGACATCGAGCGCATCCCGATCTTTTTTCTCGACGGTGGCGGCGTACGGCGCGTCGGTGATTACCGTACGCTCGAGCGTCATCCCATGGGCGTCATGATCTATGGCCGCAAGGACCTGCCCGTGAAATATTTCTGACCTGCATCCGTATCGATACCAAATCATTCCGACGACCGACACACCCGTGGAACACGAAAGGAACCGGCTTATGCCCACCGGACAGCGATTCTTCCGACTGGCGCTTCCGGCGCTTGTCATGGCCTTGTTCACCGCGACCGCGCCCGGGGCGGAGCGTCTGGAGAAGGAACTCACCGGCGAAGGCTGGCGGCTCATGCTCGACCGCACGGCCTCCTGGATCGACGACGACATATACCTGCCTCCCGTGGACGTGGCGTCCCTCCCCGTCAATCCGCCCACCTGCGGCTGGGAGCTGCTCCCGGAATCGGCTGACAGGATCGTGCGCGTTCCCGGCACGGTCGAGGAATATTTCTGGGGAGCGAACGGAAATCCGCTGGGCATCGCCGGGGACTACCGGGGAGTGTCCTGGTGGAGCAGGAGCTTCACGCTCGATGCGCCGCCCGCCGGGAAACGGGTGGTCCTGGCGTTCGAATCGGTGAACCTCAGGGCTGAGGTGTTCGTGAACCGCAAACTGGTCGGCTACGACGTCATCGGCAATTCCCCCTTCGAAGTGGACATCACCGACGCCGTCGACGGCTCCGGCGTGAACTCACTCGACATCCGTATCACCGATCCTGTCGGCAATTTCACCTGGAACGACAACGAGCTCTTCCGCTGGGGAAGGAACATGGTGCCGGCGGTCCACGGTTTCGGCGGCGTCACCGGACGCATCTTCCTCCGGGTCACCGACAGGGTCCACATTGCCGATGTCAACGTGGTCAACAGTCCGGCGGTGACACGGGCGACCGCCCGGTATACAATCAGAAACGAAACGGGACGGACCATGCCGGGAACCGTCAGCCTCACGGTCCATGCGTGGGACGATCCCGACGATGTGGTGTGGGAGAAAAGCCGGACCCTCGATGCCCCCTCCGGCGTCGCGCACGGTGAATTCCCGGTTGCGCCAAGGGGTGTGAAACCCTGGAACATCGATGACCCGAACCTCTACGTCGCCACAGTCACGTTCAGGTCCGAAGACGGCTCAAGCGGGGACGCATTCGATCGGCGATTCGGTTTCCGCTGGTTCGGGATCGTGGAGAAGGACGGTGACGAGCGCTTCCATCTCAACGGCGGCAGGGTGTTCATACTGGCGGCGATGAGCCGGGGATTCTGGCCGAAGAACGGGATATTCCCCACACCGGAGATGGCGAGGCGGGACATCGACACCGCCCGCATCATGGGCTACAACACCGCCAAGTTCCACCGCGCGGCCGGACAGTCCCCCGTCATGGAATACTGCGACGAGGTCGGACACCTCGTCTTCGAGGAACCGGGAGGCTACCGGTGCCTGCCGGAGCCGGACGAACGCGCGAAAGCCTGGCGGCGGGAAAAGCTCCGGAGACTGGTCGTGCGCGACCGCTCGAAACCCTCCCTCATCATGTACAATCTCAAGAACGAGGCGCGTATCCCGCCGACCGACGACGATCTCGCGAACATGCACATGATCCGCGATCTCGATCCGGCGCGCATCGTCACCTACAACAGCGACCGCAACAGGACCGTGGAGCATACGGTGCGTCTGGCGGATGATCCCTTCAAGTCCCATCTGCGGCCGCTTTCGGACACGGTTCTGACCTACGGCTGGTGGGACCAGCATCACTGGATACGGCACGTGGGCTGGCTGGACGATTATTACGAGAATCCACGGTTCCATCTCCGCGGCGTGGTAAACCAGGCAACCACCATGGCGCCCGTGGATTCACTGCACCGTCTCGATCCCGGCGAGATCATCTTCTGGGGCGAGGAGGGCGCGGGCGGCACGATGGTGCGGCTCGGGAAGATAAGGAACGAACTGGCCCGCACCGGCGCAACCGGCTGGCGGGAGGCCGGACACCTCGACTACTGGAGGGAGTGGGACCGTTTCCTGGACGAGAGCGGATTCCGGTCGTCCTATCCCACCGTGGACAATCTCACCGCCGCCCTGGGCGTCAATCTGCACTACTACCACGGCCGGGCCATCGAAAATGTCCGTCTGTCGAACGTGGGGGACGCCTATATCCTCAACGGCTGGGCATCGGGCGGCACCCATTCCGACATGGTGGATGCCTATCGCAATCCCACCGCCGACACGTCGATCTTGGCGTATTACACCCGCCCCCTGTATGTGGCGGTCAAGCTACGGGACACCGTCATGCCCGCCGGTTTCGCGCCCGTGGCGGATTTCTTCATCATCAACGAAGCCGATTTGAACGGTTCCTTCACCCTCGACGTCGAACTCCTGAATCCCGCGGGAGAGGCCGTGTTCAGGGAACGCCGGGATGTCAGGATAACAGGCGGTGACGAGTTCGGCGAACTGCTGGCCGAGGGCATGGAACTGCCGTCCCTCGCGGAGGCGGGACACTATGAGCTGAAAGCACGCATACTCGACGACGGACAGGTCAGGGCCGACGGACACGACCGGGCATTCGTCGTGGACTGGCGGACAGGGACGGGAATCGCCGGGACATGCGCGGTGATCGACACCACCGGCACCGTCCAGGCATTTCTCGCCGGGAGCCGCGGCATCGAAACGGTCCCATTCGATCCGGATGGCCCGCACTACGACATCATCATTTTCGGCGCCCACGACTTCAACGAGGTCAGGAATCTGAGTTACGCCCCCGGACTCAGGGGAACGGACCGCATCCTCGACCGGGTCATCAATGGCGCAACGCTGGTTATTCTGGAAAACGCCGAGCGCTGGGCGGAATACTGGGACAACCAGGTGCTCCAGTATCTGAACCATCACAACTGGCGGCGCAACGGCAGGCTGTTCGTGGGACGCCACCCCGTTCTCGACGGCCTTCCCGATTCACAGGCCATGAACTGGGAATACCAGGCATTGTACCGCGGTGACATTCGCGGTCTGAATCTCGGCCGTATGGGCGTGCAGACAATCGTGGCCGCGGCGCCGCAGCACAGGAAGGAGATCCTCGACGCCCTGTGCCGGATTCCCTGCGGCAACGGTTCCATATATCTGAGCACGCTCAGGTTCATGCCGGAAATTCGTTCGGCCTCCCCCCAGTCCGCGTCTGCGAAAAAACTCTTCCTGAACATTCTCGAAATCGGCGCCAGATGAGGGGCGGAACCCATGAAAGAACGATGAAACGAGATTGTGGAATGACGGCATACTTGGGAAATCTGTGTATCGTGATTGAAAAAATATCGATGCACCACAAAAATAACTTGACAAACATAAAATATTCTGTTTTTTCCCTTTGATATCATTGAAGGACATATTATACTAATAGACTGCATCGAACATTTTTCGATCTCCTGAAAAAAAGTTGGAACTTTTTCGGGACGTCGATTATCTAATTCGTTAGTATCAATTCGGAAAACCAAACGAGGAACTTTTTTGGTTTGCAATGCATCACACATGACGGGAGGAATGACGATGGAACAGAAACACGAGGAAATCTATGAAATTCTCGATGAGATGAACGCCCGGATTGAGGACATCATCAACGAATACAACGATCCGGATACCCTCGAAATGGTCGCTGCGAAGCTCCAGCAGAGAGCGCATGAATTCGTTTTCGAGCTTCAGCAGGACATCGAGAAGATGGAACTCATCGAACTGGACGCTTTCTGATCATTCATACGCGCGTCATCGAGTTCATAAGACACCCGGCCTCTGCGGCCGGGTGTTTTTTTGTCCGCAACGGGGAGTGGTTTCCAGGGGAGTGACGAAGGCATAAACGAAGACGATTGATTCAAGCAAGAGTCGGTCGGCTGCATCCCCGAACATCAGAAAAATAATCTTCACCTTCACATGTCTTTCATTCGTACAACACTGGAAAAGAAAAATACGGTTATCCAGTTATTGCTCCGGTGATTAAACATATGAATCAAGAGCATTTCCCGGACTTCAGT
>CAYNWJ010000022.1:0-19523 GCA_964400815.1 uncultured bacterium | reverse complement strand
TGAACGATCAGTATAACTCACGTCGGCCATTTACACAAAATTTCTTACACGCTCGTGGCTGATGCACCTTCACATTTAATACATTTCAATGGCGAGCGTTTCTTGGGACCATACAACGCTATATAACGGGCATGATATAAACAATTGTCCGTGCTTGACAATATTCGACAATCAATAATAAATTCAATCCTTTATTGAGCATAACAATATCTCGGTCACAACAAGCATTGTATTAATAATAACTCCTATATACACTAAGAACACCATAGTACAAACGTCCCTGTAACATGACGAATTTCTGAAAACCAATCCTACCCTACTTTCCCACCCTCAACAGCCTCTCAACATCAATCTCAACAACCGCCCAGACACCATCACGGTACTCGACATTCCCGTTATTGTCATCGACATCTACGGCGACCGGAATCCGCTCACCGTCTTCGATCATGCATTCGAGGTGCAGATATATTGCATCACGTGCGTTTTTGACCGCCGCCTCGAAAGTCTCACCGGCGGAAAAGCATCCGGGCAGATCGGGCACGGTGACACCATAATCCGCGCTCTCATCCTTGTGAATGACGATTGGATAGTTCATTTTCCTCAATCCCCCCTCTCCCCCTCGGGAATGAACACGTGAAACATCGCTGGCCGGGCGTAGTGGAGGCTTGCGCTCTCCTCCGCGAATCCCCCGTCAAGGTAGAAGAAGAGCGATGATCCCGTATCGTCCAGCTCGAGGCCGTAGAACTTGGCCGGACAGTAGCCGTACTCGTCCAGGTAGAAACGCTCGATGAAGGCGATGACCTTTTTGCGCATGGTTCGGGTGTCGAACTGGATGACGGGCATGCCGTCTCCGCGGGCCACGTAGTAGATGTAGCGGCCGCCGGGGCTCAGGGTCATGTTGGTGATGTATGTGCCTTCGTCGCCCCAGTTGAGGCCGATGTATTCGGTCTGTTCCTCTGCGGGCCGGAAGGTGAAGAAAACGCCGTTCTGGCTGAAGCACCAGAAGGCGCCGGATGCGTCCTTTCGCCCGGTGTGTGCGCGAATGGGGGCGGCCCTGCCGGTGACGGGGTTTTCGGGGACTGCGCAGGCGAGGCGGCGGAACTCGTTGTTCCTGCGGCGGTAGCTGACGAAATGGTGGTCCCCGCGGTAGCGTTCGCCGTCGGGGTGGGTTACGGTGTCGGTGGCATACCAGACGCCGGTCTCGTGGTCGAGCATGGTGCAGCGCCGGTGCCAGCTGATGCCGTGCTTGGGCGCGCCGCCGTAGACCATCCGCTCCTCGTCGGTGTCGAAGACGAACACGACACCGTTGCGCTCGGCGGCGGCGAAGAAGATTCCGCGCTCCCAGTCGCAGTTGTAATAGGGCCACGAGGAGCCCTCGAGGGGGATGCCGAAGTTTTTGACCGCGCCCGAAAAGATGTTCAGCCGGAAGAGAAGGCTGCCCGTGTACTCGTTGTCCCAGTGCCACTGCGTTGGCCCCGGCCCGAAATAGGTCATGAAATAGACGTCGCCGCCGGGACCGATGTCCAGATCGCCGTGGATCTTGCTGTCGGCATACTCGTCCGCGGTGAATCCGGCCGCCTTCTTCAGATCGAAGATGACCGACTGGCGCTTTTCTGCGGGGTCGTATCGGATGATGTATGCGTTGCCGTTGTATCCCCGGTGATCTCCCACGGAGAAATAGAAACAGCCGTCGGGTCCCTTCGTCACGTCGCCGTACCCCTCCCACACGCCGCCGTGGCGATAGTCGTTCTGGTAGAGCACCGGCAGGTACCAGGGCTCGTATCCCTGGACGATCCCGAAATCGATTGTCGGCGGCGTCGCGGCCACATCGAAATCGGGAGCGGGGCCATACGATGCCGGGACCTCGAGAAAGCGCGGCGATGTGTCGGTGCGCATCGCGGGCGACCGGCGGATGTTCCGTGTGTCGAGACGCTGCTCGGTGTGTTTCCAGTCTTCGACCGAGAGTTCCGGCCGCTGGGAAAACGCCGGTGAAAGACCTGAAAACATCAGAACGATCAAAAGGACCATCATTCGGTTCATGTTGTGCTCCTTCGTCTTATCGCCGATCATTCACGCAGTCCACAGAGGCCGGTATTCATGCTCCCGACAGGCGCCCGATACTGACCGGAAAGTTCCCCGGCGGCGGCATGCATTTTTGATGGCGTGAAATCCGTGAATTTTTCATATTGTAATTGAGAGCAACTTTTCTTACCATGTAATGCAAAGAAAATGTAATTCAAACCCGGAATGTGCGCAATGACCGAAGTGACCTTTCCCTCATTCACCATCCGTCTCGACATACCCGAGGGTGTGTTCACACCCACAACGACAACGAAATTGCTTGTCGAACACATGGGGGACGTGCGTGGCAAAACCGTGCTCGATCTCGGCTGCGGATCGGGTCCCGTGGCGATCGCCGCGGCGCTGAGCGGAGCAGAGCGTGTCTATGCGGTCGACATCATGCCCGAGGCCTGCGAGGCGACCCGCAGAAACGCATCCCTGAACGGTGTGGAGGATCGTGTCGATGTCCGGTGCGGCAGCCTGTTCGAGCCCCTGAACGGCGCCGCCTTCGACGTCATCATCGACGATGTTTCCGGCATGGCTGAGGAAGTTTCCCGCCTGTCCCCGTGGTATCCGAAAACCATCCCCACCGGCGGCAGGGACGGCACCGCGCCGACGGTTTCAATGCTCAGGGATTCGCGCCGCCACCTGTCGGACGAGGGCTTTCTGCTCTTTCCCATCATCAGCCTCTCCCGCTGGGAAGTCACCCTTGCAACGGCCCGCGAAATCTATTCCGAAAAGCTCCAGCTCCTGGAGGACAAGAACATTCCCTTCTGTGACGAGCTCAAGCAAAACCTGACCGTTCTCGAACGTCTGAAGGACGAAGGAATCATCGATTTCGAGCGTAAACGCTCCCGGTATTTCTGGAACCTCTCGATCTACCGCGCGCATTCGTGACATTTTTCCGCCGAGCCCGCACATCAAAAGTTCCGTATGATGAAAAGGAGAGACAGCCCAGTGGCACGTCCGACGTCCGAAATCCGCGGCATGTTCCCCATTCTCGCCACGCCCTTCAATGACGACGAATCCATCGACTATCCGAGCATGAAGCGCCTCATCGACTATCTCGTCGATGCGGGTGTGGACGGCGCTGCGATTCTGGCGAACGCAAGCGAGGCGCATCTCATGAGCGACGCCGAGAAGGAGAAGCTGGCGGAAGAGGTCATCAGGTTCGCCGACGGGCGTTTTCCCGTTATCGTCTCCATCACCCACTTCGGCTCGGGCATCGCCGCGAAAAAAGCCGCATGGGCAGAGAAGATCGGCGCCGCCGGCGTGCTCACCCTGCCGCCCTTCTTCGGAAAGTGGCGGAGCGGGCCGGGCCTGATCACCGAATATCTCCAGCGCATCGCCGGTGCCGCCTCCATTCCCATCATGCTCCAGGACCATCCCCTCACGGACATCGATCTTCCCGCCCCCGTTCTCTGCGACATGATCGCGAGGATCCCATCCCTCCGCTATCTCAAGATGGAGGTGGACACAAGCGCGGTCAAGGTGCGCGAGGTCATGCGGAACGCTCCCTCCCATTTCGAGGGCATCATGACCGGCATGGGGGCCATACGGCTGTTCTGGGAGCTCGAAGCCGGGGCCATCGGCTGCATGCCCGCCTGTGTTCCCGCACAGCCCCTCGCCGACATCATTCATCTCCACTGGGATGGACGGCGCGACGAGTCCTATGAGCTGTTCCGGGAGTGGCTGCCGTTCCTGGACTTCCTCGTCCGTCTGGGCAGGCGTGACCTCGTGAAGGAATATCTCCACGAAAAGGGTGTCATCTCCACCCCCCTTCTGCGCCATCCGAACCTCACCGCATGGAACGACTGGTGCCGGGAGGAATACCGCTTTCTTCTGTCGAAACTGGAGGGATAACACAGACTCCGGGTACGACAGCCTTGCTATTTTTGAACACAGCCCACACAGTAGTGTAACGTACAATCATTATTCTTAGGAAACTTTATGGATCACATCGCTCCGAGGGCGGGTACGGGTGCTGCGCCTACATGTGGATCAACGAAATATCCAGGAGCAATTCATGAAACGGAATACGGGAATCTGCTTCATCCTGGCGGCGTACATTCTCGTCACGGCGTGCGGCGGACAGTCGATCTCGGGCCGAATTATCGGCAAGGACGGCAATCCTGAAGAGGGCCTGCGGGTGGCGCTGTACGATGCTTCAGCAGGTGAAATCAGTTCTCCAGTGGCGGAGTCGGAAACGGACGGCGAGGGTGTTTTCCGGATCAGATCAGACTTTCCGGCAGATTGCGTGCTCGAAATCGCGGGAGGGAGCGGAGCCGGACGCGTCCACATCCTCTGCGACACGCTCACCAGCAGGCTGGAACTCTCCTATCCCGTCCGTGAGACCATCGTCTTTCTCCACGACAACGATCTCCATTTCGATTTCAATTCCCTGAACGCCTTCCAGACCGTCATAGACTCGATCGAAACGGAATACCGCGATGTCTTCCTCGTGAACACCGGCGATGTGTTCGTCCGCCACCGGTCACGGTGGGTGGTCGACGGCGGCCCTCCGCAAAACGAGGCGTGGTACGCCGAAAGGGCCATGTTCATGATCGACACCATGAACAGCCTGGGCTATGACCTCATGACCCCGGGGAACCACGAGCTGGTCCCCATCCCTCCCCACACCCGAACCGCCCTCGACAGGGCGCGCTTCCCCCTGATCGCCGCAAATATCGAAATACGCACCGAAGACATTCCCCCTGTCGAGCCGTACCACATCCTGCACACGTCAACCCTGCGGACCATCGCCGTCGTAGGACTCACGACAACCAGTCTGCCGGGCGATTCAACCGGCGTGTACCGGAGCGATCCCGTGGAGACCTTCCAACACTGCCTCCATCTGGCCGATGAGAACGACATGCTCGTGGCCATGACACACATCGGCTACAATAACGACGTCACCCTGGCGGAACGCTGTCCCGCCATCGACCTCATCATCGGCGGCCACAGCCACACGCACCTCGAAAACGCCGAAACCGTCAACACCGTGCTCATCGCCCAGACGGGCGGCAGCGAACATGTCACTGCGCGGGACCACGTGAAATATCTCGGCGAGGTCAAAGTTATCCTGACGAACGGGGAGATCACGGCAAAGCTGGGACATGTGACGGCGATGGGGATTGAGTGAGGTCCCATTTGCCTGTGGACTCAACGCACTGACAATCAGAGGCAGTACACGTTCCAGATAGAGCAGTCATTCGGCGGTGCTTCGGAAAGAGCCAAGTCTCAATACTTCTTCGTGACAACTTCGTTCACCCCTCCAGATACTTCCTCCCAACCGTCTTCATCAGCGCATAGTACATCACACCCGCGATGATCTGGGAACTGACCGGTGTGATGAGGACATAGGTGGTCCTGAAGCCGATGGCATAGGCCCCGACAAGCAGCCACACAGCAAGGGCGATGGGATTCCAGCCCTTGATGTACCAGTATTTTCCGCCGACCTCGGAAAGCGCCCCGGTGTCGAGCTTGTTGGTGCCTTTGCCGCGGATGAAGAAATAATCGCTGATTGCGATGCCGTTGGCGGGCCCGAGGGTGGCGGCCAGGAGGCTGACGAATGTCATGAGCCCCGTGATGCTGTAGATTCCCATGAGGGCGGTGACGGCGCCGATGCCCACGATGATGGCGGTGGAGGTGGCGCGGGAGATGCCGTTTTTGAAGAGTGACGATCCCGAGGCGAGGGTGGAGAGCGCGATGCCGCCCCAGTACGGGTTGAGGCAGTTGGTGGACCAGGCTGAGAAGACGACGATGAGCAGGCCGAGGAACCCGAGCCCGAGGCGGTCGACGATGCTCGCCGGGTCCCAGACGCCCACGATGACCGCGCCCATCATGCCCACGATGGTGATGACGATCCCCACGCTCCAGTTGGCGGTCATGTAGCCGAGGAAGGCGGTGGAGCGGGATTTGGCGTATCGTGACGAATCCGCGGCGCCGATCATCATGGCGAGGCCGCCGCCGGTGGAAATGGTGATCGCCTGGAAGATGCTCATGGTCGCCTCGCGCGGACGTCCCAGTTCATGGAGGACATCATACTGCGTGAACATACGGTAGAGCATCCATGGAATCAGGAGGATGAGCAGCGGGGAGACGAATTTCTGGAACCACATCACGACCTTGTAGCCATAGACCGAAATGATGCCCATGAGGAACGCCCAGACCACGTACTGGACCTTCATGGGAACACCCCACCCGCCATAGAGATTGCCGATGATGATGTCGAGCGCGGAGGCGGTCATGCCCAGCTGGAGGCCGAACCAGCCGATGGTGCCGATGATCATGGGAACCGAGGGGAGCACACGTCCCCTGATGCCGAATGCCGCACGCATGATCATGGTGCCCGGCAGACCCTCGGACGCCCCCATGATGCCGCCGATCGGCACGAATATCATGAGCGCATGGGCGATGATATAGGCGAGCACCGCCGTATAGAATCCGGCTTCGGCGATGACACCGCCGACCCAGAGCCTGCCGATGGCAATGGTGAATCCCGCCCACAGCATGAAGAGGGGCCAGACGCCTGTTGTACGTTCCTCGTCGGGAACGCGCTCCACACTCCGTTTTTCGACAAGTTCCGCCAAAATCATACCTCCGCAGCATGTGTCCGGTTATTTATGAATGATACGTGATATAATACGAACCATGGGCGGTGAGTCAAATAAAAAAAGCCGTTATTGCGCCGTTCGCCGGTTTTTCCTATACATGAAATGCGCAAGGGCGCGATGAAACGTTCACACGATACATGCGACGGCCGGCGCGGAGAAAGGGACAAGGCCACTTCAGGGACCGAACAATCCGTCCTCACACATGACATGATATGGATGTATCAACTGATTGCACAATAATGTATTACATTTTTATCACCGAAAATGATCGATTGAATGAAACGGAAATCAGGACAAGAGCTGATGGAACGTCTTTGACACGGTATCGTTACGCAGTATATTTCAACTGATATAGAAGCAATATGCCACGACCCGGCTATCAAAACAGATTTCCAACAACTCAAAAGAGACATTTATACTAAATTTTACCGGAGGATATACATACGATGAAACGACGCGACTTTCTGAAACGCTCCGCAGCCGGCGCCGGCGCCCTAGGTGTCATGCACATGTGCGACATGCTCGGCTCGGGCGAGGCATCGGCATTCCCCACCAACGGCGGCGGCATGGGCCTCGAGGAGGCGAACTATTACCTCGACCGCGGCCGCGAGCGGAACATCACCCCCGAACTCAGGCCTGAAATCGCCAACAATCCCCGCGCGGTCTTCCTGATCGAAACCCGCGTGGATGCCCGCAAGGACGCCGGCGGCCACTATACCGAGGCGGTCCCCCAGCTCAAGGCCGAAGGCGGCCGTGTCGCGGAGATGCTCTTCGTCAGGGGTTCGAAGAAGGGCGGCACCACCCTCGTCAAGCCGAATTTCACCTATGTGTTCGACTACGACTACAACCGGACAACCGGCGTCTATTCCTCTCCCGATTTCATCGGCGGCATGACCCTGCGACTGCGTGACATGGGAAACTCGAACATCATCGCCGGAGAGGGCCCCACGAACGCCCGCATCCACCGTAACGGCGAGGTCTATGACGCCTTCGACGAAGCGGGCCTGAACATGATCGAGGCGGGCTACGAGCGCTTCGATCACTTCAACCGCAAGTTCATCAACTGGCGCAAGACGCCCGATTCCCTCATCTGGCGGCGCATCCCCTATTTCCGCCCCATCGCCGATGACGACAATTTCCTCATCACTGTCAGCTCCATGAAATGCCACATGACCGGCCTCACGACGCTTACGGTCAAGAACCTCCAGGGCTGCGTGCCGAAGGGGTACGGACAGTTCTGTACGGCGTGGGATGATGTGGAGCCCCGGGCAGAGCGGGACGGCATCGATTTCAGGCGCGATTTCAACCGTAACTATCATGAGCTGGTGGAGGCCTCCTTCATCAAACACCGCGCCGCGGGTTTCAAGCGCTGGGATTATTTCGGGGATTACAAAAAATACGAGGAGCGCGGCGGCTGGGAAGCCTTCAAAAGGGTCAAGGACGACAATGACGACCGCCGGGAGTTCCTCGAAGGCATCGGCTCGCTCATGCGCTGGGAGACCTGGATACAGCGCGGCCTCGACAACGCGCACGTTCTCAAGCCCGACATCAACATCATCGAGGGTATCATCGCCCTGGACGGCGAGGAACTGCACCGTGACCGGATCGGCGACGACCAGCTTTTGAACATCGTGGTGGCCGGCGTATCCCCCTTCGAGGTTGACGCCGTGGGGAGCTACATCATGGGCCATGACCCGAACGAGCTCTGGTACACCCGCGTGGCGAAGGAGAAGGGTTACGGCGAGTGCGATCCCGAAAAGATCGACATCTATTGGATCAGGGACGGCGAGGTCGTGCCCGTCAGCAACCTCTCCACCATCAAACGGCACCGTATCGGCCTCAACTGGGCGCGTCTCGAAAATCCGGACGAGCGTCTGTTCTGGTGAGCTTCGGGCGGCGCTGACAGCGGAAACAATCATCAGGGTCGGCAGACGGAGTGTTCGCGCCCCCTTCCGGCCCTTTCGATTCCCGGATATCCCTGCCGGGAGAAACGATCGATTCCGCCGGAGACCATGGCTGCCGGAACAGCGTTGAAGATCCTCTTGCGCACCCATCCGATTCCATCGAAACCGTTCTTGTTGTGCCGCATGAAGAATCTGTGTATTATCCGGAACACGAGACACAAAAAAGCGAACACCATGCGCATGAAAGCGAGTCGATCATGATATTCCCGTCCACCCGCATTGACGTTCTCTCGTGCTTGGCGGCCGCCGTATGCGTCTGCCTGACAGCTCCAGCCATAGCGGCCGATCCCGGCAACGAACTCGTCCTGAAAATCAGCCCGACCGCCGAGCATCCCCGTAACTCCGAAGGTGATTTCATCACCCTGAAATCAGGGACCATCCTCTTCGCCTACACCCGGTTCTACGGCGGCTCAAGCGATCACAGCGGGGCGCGGATCGTGACCATCGAATCCACAGACGGCGGCGTCACCTGGTCGGATACGCCGAAAGTGCTCGTGGACAACATCGGCGGTTTCAATGTCATGAGCGTATCCTTCCTCAGGCTCGCAAGCGGCAGGATCGCCTTCTTCTATCTCCTGAAAAACGACCTCCACGACTGCAAACCCTGCATCCGGACCTCGGACGACGAAGGCGCATCCTGGTCCGAGCCGGTGCTCATGGTCGAGCCTGTGGGATATTTCGTGATGAACAACGACCGTGTGATCCAGACCTCGAAAGGCCGCCTCATCGCTCCGGCAGCCTTTCACCGCCCGATCTACCGTAACGGCGAGAAATCGGCCGACTGGCGGGGTATCGCCATGTGGTTCCTGTCGGACGACGAGGGAAAGACCTGGCGCGAGTCGAAGCTCTGGTGGGCGCTTCCCGTGCCGGACACATCGACTGGCATGCAGGAACCCGGAGTGGTGGAACTGGCCGACGGGACCATCTACAGCTGGTCGCGAACGAATACGGGGACACAGTACGCCAGTTATTCCACCGACGGAGGGGAAACCTTCTCACCGCCCGAACGCTCGAGCCTCGTTTCACCCGTATCTCCCGCCAGCATCGAACGCATTCCCGGTACAGGCGATCTTTTGTGCGTGTACAACGACCATTCCGGCAAATTTCCGTTCGCTCCGGGAAAGCGCAATCCGCTGGTTGCGGCCGTTTCGCGGGACGGCGGCGTGACATGGCCGGTGCGCCGGGCGTTGGAAACGGACCTGGACGGACATTACTGCTATACGGCCATTCATTTCACCGGTGACGGACACGTGCTTCTCGCCTATTGCGCCGGGTTCTATTCGAAGCCGGAAATTGGCCCGCTCAAGTCCACCTGGATACGCCGTATCGACCTGGACTGGATCACTGAATGATTACCGGCTCGAGCCTGAATGGCAATCCCCCGAAAACCCATCGAAAAATACATATAAGATATTATAAAGTATGATATTACATTCAACATACAAACAAGAATAGATTCTTTGAACAATTGATAATACCGCATGCAACCGATGCTGGCGCGAGAGAAGAATAACGATTGACCGTACGCCGCTTGAACCATGATTAATGGGATTCAAGGATTGAAAGGAGTGTAATCGCGGTTCATCCCGTAATCCCGAAAATCCCGGTTCAGCAAATGAAAACCGCCGAAACAAATGTGTTTGCCGGATAATGGGGGATTGTCAGTCGAGCCTGAATCTTGTCCCCCTTTCCCCCGTTCCCGGAGAAGGAAAAGCATGACGTTTCGGGCTCCATTTCTCCGCCCGAACGTTCAACCGGCCGCGAGCGCGTGCTGCGGAGATATGCTTCCGGCGATTGCACGACCGTTCCGGGTGACCTGGCGGACTGCGGCCTCCGAGTCATCGCTCAACTTGAGACACATGCGGGGCCGGACGTGTGCTGCCTGAAAAACGAGTACGGCAGGTGAACCGGGACTGCCATCTCTCCTGCCTCGAGCTTGCACGCTCCCTCTGAACCCATGGAGGAACACCGTGAAACGCCTTATCCCCCGATCGACTGCAATCGCCTGCATATTCCTTGTCTGCCTCGCCTGCGCCGCGTACGCCGCACCGGAAGCGGACACCCTCGTGTGGAGCGAACTGCCTCCCCTCCCCGATTCACCGGGAATCGGCGGACCCTTCGCCGGGACGAGCAACGGGGCCTTGATCGTGGCGGGCGGCGCGAATTTCCCCGAGAGCGAATGGGGGGCGGGGGAAAAGGTGTGGCGCGACGGCGTGTATGTCCTCGAACCGGAGGCGGCGGAGTGGATCACGGGATATTCCCTGCCCCGTCCTGCGGCATACGGGGTTTCGGTCACCACGCCGCATGGTCTGGTCTGCGCCGGAGGATCGGACGCCGAATCGGCCCTTTCGGAGGCGTGGCTTCTTCGCTGGGAGAACGGCGGGCTGGTGACTGTTCGCCTGCCCGATCTGCCGGAGGCCCGCGCCGCAGCGTGCGGTGGATATCTCGACGGCGCCGTGTACGTGGTCTGCGGCCAGACGGAAACGGCCGAGACCGGGGTCACCCGAACGGTGTTCAGACTTTCCCTGCCCGGAGAAGTCGGTGCGTCGTTCCCCGGAGACATCGCATGGGAGCGGCTCCCGGATTTTCCCGGAGAACCGCGCGCCCAGGCAATCGCGGCCGTGCAGCAGGGGGCCCTGTATGTTGTCAGTGGTTTCACACTGGAACCGGGCGCTGTCGGCCAGCCGAAACGCAGATACCTCACTGATGCATGGCGGTTCGAGCCGGGTGAGGGCTGGCGTGAATCCCCTCCACCTCCAAGGGCTCTTGCCGCTGGCACAGCAATAGATTACGGCGATTCTTTCATCCTGTGCTTCAGCGGTCATGACGGTGAAAACGACACCCTGGTACAGACACTGAAGGGCAGCTGGCCGGGATTCAAGCCGGATGTGTTTTCATTTCATGTCATCACCGGCACGTGGACAAATCTCGGCGGCATGCCACGAGGCATAGCCACCACGACCGCCGTGCGCTGGAACGGCCTCGTGGCTGTTCCTTCCGGGGAAATCCGGCCGCGGGTGCGGACCAACCGGGTGCAGGCTCTCGAAATTCTTCCGAGAAGACGGGGATTCAGCACCCTCAATACCGCCATGCTCGTTGTCTATCTCGCCGCTCTCGTGGGCATGGGCGTCTATTTTTCACGCCGCGAGAAGACCACGTCGGATTTCTTCATCGGCGGCCACCGCATCCCCTGGTGGGCCGCGGGACTGAGCATTTTCGCCACCCAGTTGAGTTCCATCAGCTTTATGGCGGTGCCCGCGAAAGTCTTCGCCACGGACTGGACCTATTTCGTGGGCTATGTCTGCATCGTTCTGGTCCAGCCAATCGTCATCGCCTGGTACCTCCCCTTCTTTCGCCGTCTCGACATCACCTCCGCCTATGAGTATCTCGAGCGGCGCTTCAATCTGGCGGCGCGCATGCTCGGATCGGCGTCCTTCATTCTCTTTCAGCTCGGGCGCATGACCATCGTCCTCTTTCTCCCCGCCCTGGCGCTTTCGGCGGTAACCGGCATCAGCATCCATCTGTGCATCCTTGCGATGGGAGTGCTCGCGACCGTCTACACCGTACTCGGCGGCATCGAGGCGGTGATCTGGACCGATGTGCTGCAGGTGTTCGTGCTGGTGGGCGGCGCCATCGCCAGCCTCGCCATCATCGCGTTCAAGGTGGACGGCGGTATTCCGCAGATCATTTCCATGGGCATGGAGGCCGAAAAATTCACCGTGGCGCGATTCAGCTGGGACTATACCGCCCCCGTGCTGTGGGTGATCTTCGTGGGCGGCATGTTCCAGAACATGGTCTCCTATTCGGCTGACCAGGCGGTCATCCAGCGCTATCTGACCACCAGAGACGAGAAGACCGCGGCGCGCGCCATCTGGACCAACGGTGTCATGATCCTGCCGAGCGCGCTGATATTCTTTACCGTGGGCTCGGCGCTGTATGCATTCTACAAGACCCATCCGGCGTTCCTGGACCCCACGCTCAAGACCGACCAGATATTCCCGCTCTTCATCGCCCAGCAGCTTCCCGACGGGATAGTCGGGCTGGTCATAGCGGGGCTCTTTGCGGCCTCCATGTCCACCGTGGACAGCAGCCTGAACAGTATTTCAACCGTCATCGTCACCGACTTCATCCGGCGTTTCCGGGGCACGGGGATCAGCGAAGGGACCTTCCTGCTCATCGCCCGCGCCATCACCGTAATCCTCGGCGTCACCGCCACGTCCGTCGCCCTCTGGATGGCCGCCAATGAGAACATCATGTCATTGTGGGATGTCTACCTTGCGGTGCTCGGCCTGATCATGGGGAGCCTGACGGGACTGTTCATGCTGGGCATCTTCACGCGGCGCACGCACGGTCCGGGGGCGATCATCGGGGCTTTCGGCGGAGCGCTGGTGCTCTTTCTGGCGCAACGCTTCACCGCCCTGCATTTCTACATGTACGCGGCAGTGGGAATCATGGCATGCTTTGTCATCGGATATGCGGCAAGCATACTCATACCCTCACGGGAAAAGGACATCACGGGGCTGACAATCCACACGGTGCTGAAGGCGCGGCGATAAGCAATGAAGCCCGAATGACATGCGGGGCATACGAACACGCCAGCACGTCGAAAGCACCTGCACGGACCCTGAAGCTCGTTCTTTCCTGTGCATCGTGGACCTTACCTTTCCCATTGCCATCGATTTTCGTGAAAATAATAACGACACGTGTACAACCTGTACAAAAATACCTTGATTGCGGTGCTGAATAATACTACAATTAGGTAGCACGACGCCCACGTTTTTCCACCAAGCACGGACGGTACTGTCATGCCTGAAGCGAACACACTGCCCCGCCTCCTTTTCGTCGACGAGGAGAAGTGCGTCAACTGCCACGCCTGCATTGCGGTCTGCCCGGTGAAATACTGCAACGACGGCAGCGGCGATCATGTGAACATCAATCCCGAGACCTGCATCGGCTGCGGACACTGCCTGGAGGAATGCACACACGACGCCCGCATCTATGTCGATGACTTCCCCGCTTTCATGGACGGTCTGTCCTCGGACGAAAAGATGGTCGCGATCGTCGCCCCTTCGGCCGCGGCGAATTTCCCCAAACAGGCGCTCGCCTTCAACGGCTGGCTCAAGAGCATCGGCGTCGAGGCGGTGTTCGATGTGAGCTTCGGTGCGGAACTGACAGCGAAAAGCTATGCGGAATATATCAAAAAAGAGCAGCCGGACGCGGTCATCGCCCAGCCCTGTCCGGCCATCGTCACCTATATCGAGATATATCAGCCGGAGCTGCTGCCCTATCTCGCCCCGGTGGACAGCCCCATGCTCCACACCATCAAAATGATCAGACGCTTCTATCCCCAATACAATGAACATACGCTGGCCGTCATCTCACCCTGCATGGCCAAACGGCGCGAATTCGCGGAAACCGGCCTCGGCGACTACAACGTCGGCTATATTTCCATTGAGCGGTATCTGCGTGACAACGGCATCGAACTGGACGCCTTCCCTTCCGTCGATTTCGACAATGCCGCACCGGAGCGTGCGGTCCTCTTCTCCTCTCCCGGCGGCCTTCTCAGGACCATGGACCGGTGGTTCCCCGGGATCGGGACACGTACGCGCAAGACCGAGGGCACCCCGAACATCTATGAATACCTGAAAAAACTGCCGGAAATCATCGAATCCGGAGAGGAGGGCATGGCGCCGCTGCTCGTTGACTGCCTGAGCTGCGAGATGGGATGCAACGGCGGTACCCTGACACTGGCAAAGGACAAATCCCCCGACGAGATCGAATACTGGATCGAGCAGCGCAACAGGGAAATGCAGGAATATTACACGTCCCGGAAGGATCACGACGAATCGGGCAGGACGATCGAGGAGGTGCTCGATGATTACTGGGAGGAGGGCCTGTACGGCCGCACCTATGTGGACAGGTCGTCGAACGCCCGCATCAGAATCCCCAGCGACGGGGAACGGGATGAGATCTACCGCTCCATGCACAAGTACTCCGAAGAGGACATCTTCAATTGCAGCTCCTGCGGGTACGGGCGCTGCGAACACATGGCGACAGCCATCTTCAACGGCCTGAACCGTCCCGAGAACTGTCATCATTTCCTGGCGGACGAACGCGAACTGTCGCGCAGGGAGATCGCCGACAAGGAAAAACGCCTCCGCACCATTCTCGAAACCACCATCGAGGGGTTCATACAGGTGGACGGGAACGAGACCATCGTGAAGGTCAATCCCGCCATGGCCGCCATCATGGGTTCCACCGAAGAGGACCTTCTCGGAAAATCCATTTTCGATCTCACCGACGATGAAAACGGCAGGGTATTCCGAAACCAGTTGAAGATCCGCTCCGAGAACAAGGCAAGCACATATGAGATTACACTGAAAAACCGGAAAGGCCGGGATGTGATCTGCATCTTTCACGCCACGCCGCTCTTCGACGAATCCGGGAAAAAGGTCGGTTCATTCGCCCTGGTCAGCGACATCACCGAACTGAAAAAGGCTGAAGCCGAACTGCGCGAACATCGCAACAACCTCGAAAAGCTGGTCGAGCAGAGGACCAGCGAGCTCAACGACGCCAACCAACAGCTCATCGAGGCCAACGAAAAGCTCATCGCAATGGACAAGGTCAAATCCGATTTCGTTTCGAGTGTCTCCCATGAACTCAGGACACCCCTGACCTCGATCCTCGGATTCGCGAAGATCATCCGTAAAAAAATGCAGGATGTTCTGCTGCCGATGATCGATGACAGCGAAAGGAAAGTCGCGCGCGCCAAACGCCAGGTGGACGAGAACATCGGCATCATCATCACCGAGGGCGAGCGCCTGACCACCATGATCAACGAGGTGCTGGACCTGGCGAAGATGGAGGCGGGCAAGACCGAATGGCACATGGCGCCCACATCGGCCGGCGAAATCATCGAGCGTTCGATCTCTGCCACATCGAGCCTTTTCGAGGAAAAGGGCCTGGAACTCGTCACGGAAATCGAACCGTCGCTCCCCACGGTCAACGCCGACACGGACAGGCTCATACAGGTCGTGGTCAATCTCATCTCGAACGCCGTAAAATTCACCGACAGCGGGACCATCACCTGCCGCGCGTCCAGGGAAGGAAACGAGATCATCGTGAGCGTGATCGACACAGGAATGGGTATTTCCCGTGAAGACGCGCCGAAACTCTTCGACCGTTTCAAGCAGGTGGGCGACACCCTCACGAACAAACCGAAGGGAACGGGACTCGGTCTGGTGATCTGCAAGGAGATCATCGAGCATCACGGCGGCCGCATCTGGTTCGAAAGCGAGATCGGACAGGGCACGGCATTCTCGTTCACCCTGCCCACGATGGAATCGCATTCAAACCGTGTCCGCATCGTCGATCGGGATACCATCATACGACAGCTTCACGACCACCCGTGGATCGCCTCCCCTCCATCCATCCCCGGCAAGAAACGCATCCTGGTCGTCGACGACGACCGTAACATCCGCAAGCTCCTGCGCGAGGAACTGGAAGGCTCGCTCTATACGATCGCCGAAGCGAAGGACGGCTTCGACGCGGTGGAGCAGATACGCCGACGGCCGCCCGACCTGATCATTCTCGATGTGAAGATGCCGGGCATGAGCGGATTCGATGTTGCCGCGGTGGTCAAGAACGACCCCCTCACCATCGGTGTTCCCATTATCGTGCTCACGGTCGTGGAGGAGCGGGAACGCGCCGAGAAGCTGGGCGTGGACCGTTACCTGACCAAGCCGGTGCAATCACAGGAACTCGTTGAGTCCATCGAAACATTGATCGAGGCGGGAAGCAACAGAAAACGGGTCGTCGTGTTCGGCCGCGAGGACGATCTGGTGGAAACGCTTTCGGAAATCATGCGCTCCCAGGGATATTCGGTCACCGCGACGAAAGACCGGGAAAGCTTCCTCAAAACAGTCCGCGAATCCCAGCCGGACATTATCATCGCCGACGCATCGAACAGGGAGATCATGGACATCACCGCTCCGCTCGAACACGAGAGCGGGCTCGAAAACACCACGTTTCTTCTGCTTGGCGACGCCGAAGAACGGAATAACGCCGCAGCGGACATCCAATAATCGAAATGACGGTGCCATATATGCTTGATATCAGATTGAAACGCATGCTCGCAAAAAAGAGATATGCCGCCATCCTCAATGAACTGGGGGCGTTGACGGGGGCGGCTGTCAGAGTGCTCGATGCCGACAGGACGGAGATATTCTCTTCGGGAAACGCGCCGGTCGGCCGGCATGAACATCCGGTGGAGATCGGCGGTGAAACGGTCGGATGGGTTACGGGAAACGAAAAGGCGACAAGCGTCGCGTCCGTTCTCGAACAATTAATCCGCTCCGAGCTGGAAAAAAAGGACCTGGGCCGGGATTCCCTGGAAAAATACAAGGAACTGAACACCCTCTATGACATCACCGAAAAGATCGCCAAGTGTCTGGATACCGAGGAGGTGGCGAACCTGGTGATTTCCGAGGCGCAGCGGCTGATCCCCTCGGACAGCATTTCGGTCATGCTCCTGGATAAAAAGAAGAAAAGCCTCGATATCATCGCTGCGCGCGGAGAGGATGCCACGCCGAAAACGGTACTGAAGCCGGGTGAGGGCATCGCAGGCGACGTGATCCTCTGCGAACGGGGCGAGATCGTCAATGATGTCACCTCCGACAAGCGTTTCGTGCCGGGTGCAACCGAAATAAGCTCGATCATGTGCACGCCGCTCAAGATCAGCGGAGAGGTGATAGGCCTCATCAACCTGAGCACGAAGAAACCCCACAATTACCGCTCGGAGGATCTGAAACTCTTCAACGCGCTCGCGTTCCAGGCTTCGGTGGCGATCGAGAACGCCCGCTTGTACGAAAACCTGCGGAAGACGTTCATCTCGACGGTGTACGGTCTGGCGTCGGCCATCGGGAAACGCGATTCCTACACCGGCATTCACACGAAACGAGTGATGGAATACAGCACCGGTCTCGGCAGGATGATGGATTTGACCAAGAAGCAGCTTCACAATCTTCAGCTCGCGGCGATCCTGCACGACGTGGGGAAGATCGGCATTCCCGACGCCATCCTCAACAAGAAGAAGAAGCTCACGCCTCCCGAGTTCGAGATATACAAGAAACATCCGGAAATGGGCGATGAGATCGTCAGGAACGTAAAACAGCTCCACACCATCCTGCCCGGCATCCGCCATCACCACGAGTGGTTCAACGGGAAGGGATATCCCGACGGTATCGCGGAATTCCAGATCGACATCATGGCCCGCATCATCGCCGTGGCCGACACATTCGACATTCTCACATCCGACAGGCCCTATCGAAAGGGCCTCAATCAGGCGCTTGCGATCGAGCACCTGAAAAAGGGTTCGGGCTCGCAATTCGATCCCGAGGTCGTCAAGGCGTTTCTGCGCCTGTATCGCACACAACAGGAACTGTTCAAGGAGAAATAAATGCCTTCCATACTTATTGTTGACGACGAACCCCACATCCGGCTCCTCCTGGAGCAGACCCTCGAGGATTTCGAGGACGAGGGTGTCGACATCATAACCGCCGAGAACGGCGAGGAGGGGCTGGCGATCATCCGGGAGGAAACGCCCGAGGTGGTCTTCCTCGATGTCATGATGCCGCTCATGAACGGATTCGACGTCTGCAACGCGGTGAAAAACGAGCTGAAACTGAAAAATGTAACCGTCATACTGCTCACCGCCAAGGGACAGGAATTCGACCGCAAGAAGGGCAAGGAAGTGGGCGCCGACCTTTATATCACCAAGCCCTTCAACCCCGACGAGATCGTGGAGATCGTGAACGGCATCCTGTTTCCCGAATAAGCCTGACCGTGACGAATCGTCATCTCATTATATCCGGAGTCCTTCTCATGTCCATCTCAATTCTTAATCTTTCTCATACATACAGACATGGCATCCGTGCGCTCAAAAATATCGATCTCGAAATCGGCGGCGGCATATTCGGCTTGCTCGGGCCCAACGGCGCGGGTAAAACCACACTTATGCACATTCTGGCCACTCTCCTTCAGCCGACCGAGAGCGAGGTTTCCATTTACGGTTATGATCTCAGGAGAAACCGATCCGAAATCCGCGCTTTACTTGGCTATCTTCCTCAGAATTTGGGTGTCTTTCCCAAACTTAAAGTCTGGGAATTCTTGGACTACATCGCCTGTCTCTCCGGCATTGTAGAAAAATCTGAGCGCATCCGGATGGTGGATTCTCTTCTTGATTTAGTAAGCCTAGGGTTAGCGCATGACATGTTCTGCAATGAACTTTCCGGTGGCATGAAGCGCCGTCTCGGCATTGCCCAAGTGCTCATCGGCTGTCCCGGACTTCTCGTTATAGATGAACCTACAGCGGGACTCGACCCGGAAGAGCGCCTGCGTTTCCGCAGCCTGCTCTCAGAACTCGGCGGCAAGAAACTTACGATTGTTCTTTCCACACACATCGTGGGAGATATTTCCAGCGTTTGCACGGACATGGCCATGCTTGACAAAGGCGAGATTGTTTTCAGAGGCTCTCCTGCTGAACTTATCGAACTCACACGTGGACATGCATGGACCGTTATCCTTCCTGGAGATCATCTGGACGACCTCAAATCCCGTTACCCGGTGATTGCCGCTCTGCCTTCAGGTGATTCTTACGAAGTGCAGATCGTGGCCGAGCACTTGGGAGAATACCACGGAACACCTCTGGAACCGAACCTGGAACACGCCTACGTATATTTTCATGAGTTTGTATTGGGGAGAAGATAAACAATGAAAAAGCGAATTGTGCTTTCTCTCTTTCGGATAAGGTCCGTAATGCTATATGAAGGGCAGTGTCAGATATTTTGTGTAAATGGATAATCAATAGTTGTCAGTCTTCCCC
>CAYNWJ010000021.1:0-19931 GCA_964400815.1 uncultured bacterium | reverse complement strand
GGCTCCAGATAACCCCCGAGACATCTTTAAGATATTTAGTCACCGGAGTAATAACTTGATAACCGGATAAAAAATTCAATGGAAGGAAGGGTTCCCGTATGGCGGAAGTCGATGTCCTGTGCATGGCGGCCCATCCCGACGACGCCGAGATACTTGCCGGGGGGACGCTCATCAAGCTGAAGGACCAGGGGTACCGTGTCGGTATCGCGGATTTCACCCGCGGCGAGATGGGAACGCGCGGCACGGCGGACGAACGCATGGAAGAGGCCCGTTGCGCCAAGGAGATCATGGGGATCGATGTGCGGATCAACCTGGGCCTGCCCGATGCACGGCTGGAGAATTCATTGAAGAACCGCCTCCGGGTGGTCGACGTCCTCCGTGAACTCCGTCCGAAGCTCGTCATCACCCATGACACCCACAACCGTAATCCCGACCACACCCACACGGCGCTGCTGGTCCGTGAGGCGAGCTTCACCGCGGGCCTTGCGAAGCACGAGACGGGTCTGGATCCCCATCGCCCGGACAAGATCATCCACTGCATGGAATATTTCCAGTTCACGCCCACGTTCTATGTGGACATCACCGAACAGTACGAGCGAAAGATGAAGGCCGTGGCCTGTTACCGGACCCAGACCCACAATCCGGATTTCGACGCCCGGCCCACGTACATCGCCTCGGACAGGTTCGCGCGTGAGATCGACGCCCGGTTCAGGTATTACGGCTCCCGGATCCACACCGACTTCGCCGAGGGATTCCGAATCGACACGCCTGTCGCCATCGATGACGTGATGGGCGAGATCGTCCTCAGAGGCCGCATCCCCGGCCAGAACGGCGCGGAATCGTCATAGACGACCAAACCGCCGCCGGACAACCGCGGATCACCGCCGGTGCGGACCGTCGGGAACAGACGCTTCGAACTCCGGATCGCAGGAATGTGGACCGGACACGATGCATTAACCCCAATCCCGGATAATCCCATGAACATCGGCATCACCTGCTATCCCACCTTCGGCGGCAGCGGCACGGTCGCGACCGAACTCGGAAAGAATCTCGCGCGCCGCGGTCACACCGTCCATTTCATCTCCACCGCCCTCCCCTACCGTCTGACGGATTTCGTGGAAAACGTCTATTACCACGAGGTGCAGGTGTTCAACTACCCGCTCTTCGACTACACGCCCTACAGTCTCTCGCTGGCGTCCAAGATGGCGCAGGTGGCCCTCCGCGAGGACCTGGACCTGCTCCACGTCCATTATGCCGTGCCCCACGCCACCAGCGCGTACCTCGCACAGAAGATCGTGGCGAAGAAGGGCAAGCGCCTGCCGGTGATCACCACGCTCCACGGCACGGACATCACGCTTGTGGGCAACGATCCCTCCTATTTCGACATCACCCGCTTCTCCATCGAGGAATCCGACGCGGTGACCGCCGTCTCGCAATACCTGAAGAACCAGACGATCTACCGGTTCGCCGTGGACAAGACCATCGAGGTCATTCCCAACTTCGTGGACACCGAACGCTTTTCCCCCCGTCGCGACGATGTAAGGAAATGCTTCGCCCGCCAGGGGGAGAAGGTGCTCATGCATATCTCCAACTTCCGGCCCGTCAAGCGTATTCCGGACATAATCAACGTATTCGAGGGAGTGACGAAAAAAGTCAGGTCCCGCCTCGTCCTTATCGGCAGCGGCCCGGAAAAGGAGCACGCCCGCGCGATGGTCCATGAAAAGGGCCTCGACGACGTCGTCCATTTCCTGGGCACCCAGACGGATGTGAGCAGGCTCATAGCCTGCGCCGATCTCTACATGCTCATATCGAGCCACGAGAGCTTCGGTTTGACCGCACTGGAGGCCATGAGCTGCGGCGTTCCCGTGCTGGGCACCACCGGCAGCGGCATGGACGAGTTCGTGGGCGACGGGGACGCGGGCATCCTCTTCGACGTGGGGGACATCGACGGCATGATCGAGGGGTGCGCGGCCATCCTGTCCGACGAGACCCGGGCGAAGGAACTGAGGGAACGGAGCCGCTCCCTGGTCGTGGAACGATACAGTGAGGAGAAGGTCATCGGCCAGTACGAGGAGCTCTACGGCCGCATGTGCGGCGGAGAATCATGAAACGGATGCCGGTGACCGTCTGCGGCGAGCGGTGAAAAACGCCGACGTCTTCAGCAATCAACCCGATCCCGCCGGTTCATGATCATGAAAAACAATGCCGCCACATCCGGTGAGCACAGCCGCTTTCGCGCCGTCACCGACAGCATTTCCATCCGCAGGCTCGAACGGGAAACGGGGCCGTTGCTGGCCGCAGGTCTCCTTGCCGGAATGGCGCTCCATCTTCTGCTGGCGGTCTACTTCACCGTACATCCACCCCCGCCGCGTATCCCGCGCCCCGTCATTCCCGTGGACCTGGTCATCAGGCCCCGCCCGCCGCGGCGGCCTCCTGTCATGGGCAGGCACGGTACGCGGAGAAAACGACTCGCGCCCCGTTTTCTCGAATCACCGGCGCCGCGGCCGGACCTTTCCCCGCTGTCACGCGCCCCTGATGAGCAGCCTTTCCCGCTGGACCTGCCGAATGCCGTCCCGCCCGACCCGGAGCCGCCTTTCTTCGACGAATCCCCCGGCGTCTCTCCCCCGCCGCCCCTTCCGCCGCCGCCGCGCAGGCATCCCCTCGATCCCCTGCCGGGCGAACGCATCCAGTCGCCGGATGATCTCGATTACGGCCGATACATGTCTGTCGTGTTCCGGGACCCGTTCGAACGCCGTTCGATCAGGGGCTTCATTCACATTCCGGCGGCGGTGTGGGGCGCCACGCTCACCCCACTCGAACGCCCGGTGATCGGTCTCGCGGAAGGACTCAGGACCTACACCGCCATCCGCCCCGTGCTGGACAAGCGTATTCATCTCAGTTCGCCGGAGCTTCACAAATACCCCTTCGTGTATATCGCCACGGACGAGGCGTTCGAGCTGAACGAAGTGGAGCGGCGGCAGTTCGCGGACTACCTCGCGGGCGGGGGATTCGCCCTGCTGGACAACGGCTTTCCCCAGGACAAGCACCACAACGCCGAAGCCGCCCTCAGGGGCATGCTCGCGGAGGCCGAAGTCGATCTGGGAAGCGGGGCGTATCTCGGGATCGTCCCCCTCCGCCATCCCGTCTACCACACCTATTTCGATTTCTTCGACGGCCCTCCGCTTGGCGCCGCGCTCATGCCCGCGGAACTCTTCAATCCCGGAAAGACCGTGGTCGACCGCGAATTCCACCCCACCCTCTTCCTCGAGGGGCTCTGGATCCGGGGACGGCTGGCGGCCATCTATTCGGACATGGGGTACGGCCTGAGATGGGCGATGATCAACGACAACGCCCCCCAGCTCAAGTTCGGGGTCAACATCATCGTGCACGCGCTCCTTTCCGGCGGCAGGGACATGCCCTGAGCGTTGCGGCAACCGGACATTCCGGCAAATCATCCGCAGCGGGATCGTCCGGCCGGAACGACGTACAATAGCATGAGAAGCATTTCTCCTTTTTTCTGTTGACAAACGCTTACAAACATGGTACATAATAAATGTAGGTGGATGAACGCACCACACCAAAAAAAGGGACATCACATGCCGAGAAGGAAGTCACCGACCTTCACCGAAGTCGAGCTGGAATTCATGCAGATCATCTGGCGGCTCGGTGAAGTCACCACCGAAGACATGCAGAACACTCTGCGCGAGAACGGGCGAGACCTGTCCGACGGCTCGATACGCAAGATCCTCTCCATCCTCCTCGAGAAGGGCCATCTCGAACGCCGCCGCAGCGGCAGAAGCTTCATCTACAAGGCAACGGTCCGGAAAGATCAGGCCCACAAGCGCATTCTTCAGGACATCCTGAACAGGGCCTTCGGGGGCTCCATCACCATGATGGTCGCGGCGCTCTTCGATGCCCGTGACATCGACCGTGACGATCTCGAAAAGATCAAGACCCTCATAGCTGAGCACGAAGCGGAGTGATACCGTCATGACCGTGACGGAGTGGCTTGTACGGCTGGACGGTCTGGGTTTCCAGGCCGTCCGCATGCTTTTGACCATCCTGTGGCAATCGTCGATCGTCTTTGTCGCGGCGATCGCACTGACACGCGTTCTGGACCGTTTCAGCGCATCGATCAGGTTCACCCTGTGGGTGTGCGCGGTCCTGGCCGTCCCCCTCATTCTTCCCCTCCATGCGGGGATGGAATATCTGGACACACCCCGCACACAGATCGAGATCATCCCCGAATACCACGACCCCCCGCCGCCGGAGCGTGACGGGGAAAGTCCCGGTTCACATTCCCCCGCCGGCCGTGTCATGGTATTCGAGTCAACCGACAGCCCTCCATTCCCTCCCCTTATCAATTTCGAACTGCGCGCCGAATATGAACCCGGCAGACCCACGGTTTTCGAACGGATATCATCGGCGGCGCTGATTCCTTTCAGATATCCCTGGGCGTTCGCGCTGGTGTTCTATGCGGCGGCTGTCATGATCCTGCTCATGATCATTGCGCGGGGATGGATCGATCTGGTCCGCATGATCGGGAGCGGGGGCGGGCCCATCGACCCGCGGTGCGCGGAGGCCTTCGGGTTCGCGGCGGAACGGCTCGGCATGAAGCGGCATCCGGAGATGTTCGTCTCCGAGGACATCGACGTTCCCATGAGCATGGGTTTTTTCAACCACTACATCTGCATCCCGGAAGGTTTCGCGGACGGTCTCTCCGATTTCGAACTGCGCTCCATAGCCTTTCATGAACTTTCCCACGTCCACCGGCGTGACCCGTTGATACTCTCCCTCGTCTCGCTCGTTCGCGCGGTGTTCTTTTTCCATCCCTTCCTCTGGGTGGCCTCGCGGCAGGTTTCCCATTTCGCCGAACAATCCTGCGACGATGCGGTCATCGAACATGGAAGCGACCCGCTGCAGTATGCCCGTCTTCTGGTCCGGCTGGCCGAAAGCCTCCCCGAACGGGCTCTCAGGCACGAGCTGGCCGCGGGTTTTCTCTTTTCCCGGACATCCTTCTTCCATCGGGTCGAGGCAATCCTCGCCGACAGGCGCGAACAGTTCAAAAAACTGTCCAGGACCGCGCTCGCGGGAATCCTGCTCACCGCCTCCTTTTCGCTTCTGACCGCGCTCGCGCTTCCGCTCGGGGAACGCAGGACGGCGCCGGACAGCGACCTGCTCGTGAGCGGCGTCGTCAGCTACCAGGGAACACCGGTCAGCGACGCGAAAATATACCATGTCACCGGCGACTACTGGTTCTTCGACACCGCCACGAAGAAACGGTCTGCGGTGACCGACGGCCGTGGACGGTTCGAGGTCCTGGTCCGTAACTCGGGAACACGGGTGCGCAGAAAACCTGACTACATCGTCGCCGTGCACGAGTCCCGCTCCATGGGATGGGTCCGTCTCGACAGCGAGCCGCCGGAAGACAGGTGCACGGTCACCATTCCGCTCATGCCCTCGGGGCGCATCACCGGACGGTTGACCGATGACGGAGGCGAACCCGTCGCCGACGCCGTTGTTGCCATTCGCAACCTGACCATGAGCGCGACATGGGAAAGGAGGTCGGCCTCCCTCTATCTGAACGGGCTGATTCCGGGACTGTTCACACGAACATCGTCGGACGGCTCATTTTCCCTTGACACCGTTCCCTTCGAATCGACGGCCGGAATGTACATGGAGGGCCGGGGATATGCCAGAAACGTCCGGTACGGCGTTCAGCCCTCATCCCACATCGGCGCAGTGCTCGAACCCGGATCGGAGATCGGGGGACGGGTTGTCGTGAAGGAAACGGGAGAGCCCGCCGCCAACACCAGAGTATTCGCACGCGCCGACGGCTACGAGACCGAATCGAGCGGCCTGGGTTCGGCCATCACCGGCGAGGACGGGCGATATTGCATCCAAAATCTTCCGGCGGGGATATACACCGTATACGCCGCTGCACAGCAGGCCCCCCATCTTGTGGCGACTCCGGTCGAACACCTGCGGCTTACCGCGGGGGAAACGGCGGAGGCGGACGATATTGTCCTGTCCATGGGAGGGCTGGTCGAGGGACGTATACTGGATGCCGATACGGGCGAACCGATCGTGAATCACCATGTCTCGCTGAAGAAGGTCGACCGCAGATACCTCATCGACGAGACGGTCACCGACCGGGACGGCTTCTACCGCCTGCATTCCATGCCCGGAGAGGTCAACATCGAGGTCAGCGCTCCGGACGCCTATATCCGTGAGTATCGCAGGAGACGTGTCAGCATCAGAGAAGACGACCCTCCCGTGCGCGTCGATCTGGCGTTCAAACGTGGCGCCGTGCTCGAAGGGCGGACGGTGACCACCGGCGGGGATCCGGTCGAAGGCGCCGAGCTGAGCTCCCTGCGCAATGCCATTCACGCCACATCCGGCGCCAACGGACGTTTCCGCATATCAGGCCTGCCTCCCGGCGAATCCCTTTCCCTCACGGCCATCCACAAGGACAAGATGCTGCGCGGCTTTCTGGTCCTCGAGGAAATAACCGGCGGACAGGTGGAAGTGGTTCTCGAACCATACGAGTCCATCGATGTTGACGGGTGTGTGGTTGACGGGAACGGAGACGCGGTCACCGGCATGGAAATCCATCTTCTGAGCTGGGACCACGTCAAACAGACCGGTATCTCGCGCATCTCGTCGATCAGCGGAAAGAACGGCGCCTTCACCATCAACGGGCTGATCGTCGGGGAGGAATATTTCCTCTCCTGCGCCATGTTGAAAAAAGGGCGTCTGCGCATCGTGGCGGAGAAGAACATGGGACCGGTCACCCTCACCATGCCGAACATGGACCGGTGGATTTCCGGCCGCACAGTGGACGGGAACGGCGAGCCTGTTCCCGGGGTCCGGGTCATCATCAACGGCGGCCCGTCAGGATTCAGGACGGCGATGAGCGACGCTGACGGCTGGTTCGATCTTGAACGGCTGGCCGGCCACACCGAGACGGTCGCCTTCAATCACGAATCCTGCGGCCACCATGTTTTCAAGAATATTCCGACGAACCGTGAGCGCGATTTTGTGCTTCAGCGCGCAGAACGGTGGCTCGAGGGAAGGGTCGTCGATTCATCGGGACAGCCGCTTTTCGGAGTTTCGGTAACCGCTGACCAGACGGGCCAGGGCGGGCGATCCGGTCATCACAATATCGGAACCAGAACCGATCCGTCGGGCTTCTTCCGGTTGGACGGTCTCGTCGGCAGGACCGAAGTCATCAAACTCCACCATGCTGATTTCGAGCCCATGGAAATAAAGGATGTCGTCACGAACAGAAGCGATGTCGTTTTCACCCTCGAATCCTCCACGCGCACGAATTGAACTTCCGTTTTTTATCAAACACAATTCAGTAATAATAGCACGATATCAAAAAGGAAACACTAACCATAGCTCTTAACCTCGCACTACTATATTTTAGAATATCGATTCAAACTATTAATGTAGATAGGTTAGAACAAAATTCAGTCAGTCTTTTCATTTATACAAACACCAAAGATGAGGAGCAGTTTTTCATGGAAGCGCGAAATCGAAAACTGGAAGACTGGTATGGTAAAATCAAGCGCGGTGAAATTAAACTCCCCCGTTTCCAACGCTTCGAGGCTTGGGACCGCCAGCGTATCAGCAGCCTGCTTGAAATGGTGATTCACGATCTTCCGCTGGGTATAACTTTGGTATTGGATATCGGCGAGGAGGAGAAATTTATATCACGATACCTGGAAACTGCACCGAAAAAAAATGCTCGGGTTTATGAGCATCTCCTTGATGGCCAGCAGAGACTGACTGCGCTTTGGCGTGCCTTTCACAACAACTACGAAAATGAAACGTATTTCATCTATCTCGATGAATTTGACGATTACGAATATGATGAAGAACGTGATGACATGACCGTGTATTGCAGAGGTCGATACTTGAAAAAAAATGGTGTGCGTTATCCGCTGTGGTGTGACAATCCGGCTAAATGTCTCCAGCGAGGATTCATTCCCACTGATCTACTTAAACCGGAAGATATAAAAGCTGAGATCGAAAACTGGGTATCTACCGCAACAACTGAACGAGAACCGGACGAAGGCAGAGAAGAATTGAAAGAGTTTTTCAATTTTCAGAAAAGGGTAAGCGATCGTATCAATGAACTCCGTTCAACAATCGCCAATTATAACCTGCCATATCTGTCTCTTCCAGCCCATACCCACAAGACCGTAGCGCTGAATGTGTTCATCAACATGAATACGAACAGTAAGCCACTGTCAACATATGACATCATCGTGGCGGAGGTGGAGAATGTGATGGGTCAGTCCCTTCACGATCTTCTCGATGAGCTGGATCAGAGCGATCCGAATGTAGGCCGTTATGAGGAATTATCGAACATGATACTGACAACCTCGGCCCTGCTGCAGAATCAGTTACCAAACCAGCGTGGGGCGTGGGAGATGGACAAGCGGCTCATCGTCGAAAACTGGGATGTTATGAAACGCGGTTTGAGCAGAATGGCGGCTTTCCTGAAAAACGAGGGAATATTCGACCATCAACGCCTGCCGACCAACGCGGTGCTTGCAGTGATAGCGGCACTGTACAGAGACATTCCGGAGTCGGGAGACGAGCGTGGTAAGGCAGAGTTGCTGTTGAAACGCTACATCTGGCATTCTTTTTTCTCTGACCGGTATGAGAATACTGCAGCAACGAGGGCATTTGCGGATTTCATTGCTTTACGGAAGGTAATCACCGGTGCAGTGAAGGAGAATGGGGAACATTACTCCGTAAACGATGTTCCGGTTTTCAACGAAAATCCTCTTGTTGAAGCGGAAGAACTACTCACTGCGGAGTGGCCGAAACGGGCGACAATTCGCGGTCGTGCTGTCCTTGCTGTAGCATGTCGGCTGGGTTCGCTGGATTTCTCAACAGGGGAGCGGCTCGATGTCAACACTATTGGGAAAAGGCACTACCATCATATCTTTCCTGATGCTTTGCTTAAAGAAGCGGCCATCGATAGTTTTTTAGCGTTGAATTGTGCGTTGATATCGGACACAACCAATATGTCGATCGGCAGGAAAGAACCTTTGCAGTATATGAAAGATCGGTATGAGTGGTCATCGGAAGCGATTGTTAGAGAACGCCTTCAGTCGCACCTGATCCCGATCGATGAACTGGCGAATGGAGGTTATGAGAATATATCGGACGAGGAGAAGAAGGATAAGTTGAAAGCGGATTTCAATGCCTTCCTGAACAGGCGGGCGGAACTGATGATGAAAGCAGTGTATCTGCTTGTCGAGGGACGTCAATTAAGCGCTCACGAAATATACGATTCAACAAACCATAAGCAATATTGATGATCTGAGCTATTACAGACTCTTCCGGTCCTGCTTAACTTTACTTCAGGCAGTTCACCCGTCCCCCCTCAAGAGCGGGGGACCGGACGAAGTCCGATGGGGGTCTTTTTGCAGGAAGCTGGAAAATCTGAAAAAACAGGTCACTCAAACCTCTGCCCACCTGATCCCGGCACGCCCGCACCGGCCGATTCCCCTTGACACCCCGTCGGGGCACACGTAGTTTATCCTTGATATACGCTCGATCACCACGACAGGAGGGCTCCGATGAAGGATGCGGGAAAGGCTTTCGGCAGACGGCGGTTTCTGAAGGGGGCGGCGACGGCGGGCATCGCTTGTGCGCTTCTCATCCCGTCCTGTGCGGAAAAGCGGACGGTATCGGTGACCGGTTCGGATATTTCCATCATCCCCATGCCTCTCAAGCTGGTGCGCAACGGCGATTCCTTCACCGTGGACGAAGACACAGCCATTCTCGTTCCGCCGGGTGACGCGGAGGCCCTCTCAACCGCCGGCCACCTTGCGGAAATCTTCGCGCGCGGCGGCATGGCGCTGGACATCCGCGAAAACGGCGGCCGTGCAGGGAACGCCATTACCCTCGTCCCGGACGCTTCGCTCGATGGCGGGGAAGCGGGGGGATACCGTCTCTCCGTGGGCGGCGACGGCATCCTGATCGAAGCCGCGGATCATGACGGGCTCTTCCACGGTGTCCAGACGCTCCGCCAGCTCCTTCCGGTCGAGTTCGAAGCGGGGAGCGGGGAAATCGGCGCGGTGACACTGCCGGGCCTCACAGTCGCCGACGAGCCGCGTTTCGCCTGGCGGGGCATGCACCTCGATGTCTCGCGGCACTTCTTCCCCAAGGAATTCGTCAAGCGCTACATCGACCTCATCGCCATGCACAAGATGAACGTCTTCCACTGGCACCTGGTCGACGGGGCGGGCTGGCGCATCGAGATCGACCGGTATCCCCGCCTCACCGAAACCGGCGCGTGGCGAAGGGATTTCCGCGGCGGGGAGTGGAGCTTCACGAAGGTTCGCGAAGCCGGATCCGGAGATGAGCGGTACGGCGGCTTTTACACGCAGGACGATATCAGGGAGATCGTGGCCTATGCGGCCGAACGCCGCGTGACGGTGGTGCCCGAGATCGAAATGCCGGGCCATTCGAACGCGGCGCGCGCGGCCCATCCCGAGCTCCTCTGCGAGAATGTGCAAACGACCTCTCTCGAATACGGGAACTCAGGGGTGTTCTGCGCGGGACGGGAGGAGACCTTCACGTTCCTCGAGGGTGTGCTCGTGGAGGTGCTCGAGCTGTTCCCGGGCGAGTACATTCACATCGGCGGGGACGAAGTGCCGAAGACCCATTGGAAGGCCTGCCCCCTCTGCCAAAAACGCATCGCCGACGAGGGCCTTGCGGGCGAGGACGAGCTTCAGAGCTGGTTCATCAGACGCATCGAGAGCTGGCTCACGGAGCGTGGAAGGAAGCTGGTCGGCTGGGACGAGATACTCGAGGGCGGTCTCGCTCCCGAGGCGACGGTCATGTCATGGCGGGGCATGGAGGGCGGGATCGAGGCCGCCCGTCAGGGGCACGACGTGATCATGGCGCCCGAAACCTACACCTACTTCAACCACTACCAGGGCGATCCCGCGCTTGAGCCGAAGGCCTGGGGCGGCTTCACCCCCCTCAATGAGGTCTATTGTTTCGATCCCGTGCCGGATGAGCTGAACGGCGTCGAGGCCGGGCATGTCATCGGCGCCCAGGGCTGCGTCTGGACCGAGTTCATCCAGACCTGCGACATGGTGGAATACATGGTGCTCCCGCGCATGAGCGCCCTGGCCGAGGTGGCGTGGACCGATCCCGGCATACGCAGTTTCGAGACGTTCAAGACACGGATGATCCGCCAGTATGAGCGGTTCGCCGCCCGCGGATACCGGTTCGCCCGGAGCGCCTTCAATGTCCGCTACGACGTCGCGGTGGACTCCGTGACCTTCGACGCCACCGTGGCGATGAAAACAGACGCCGCCGGAGTCGATGTCCGTTATACCCTCGACGGGAGCGAACCGGCTCCGTCATCGACCCTCTACACGGCGCCGGTGTCACTCGAAGAAACGGCCACGGTCAGGGCGGCCTCCTTCCGGGGGAACACGCGCGCCGGAGCGACAACCTCCACTGACTATACCCGCCATCTCGCAACCGGGAAAAAGCCCGTTCTGGAACACCCCTACAACGGCCAGTACCCCGGTTCGGGGCCGTACACCCTGACCGACGGTCTCACGGGTTCACTCGACTACAGCGACGGCAGGTGGCAGGCGTACCTGAAAAGCGATCTCGCCGCCACCATCGATCTGGGCGGACCGGTCTCCCTCTCGCGGGTCCGCGCCACGTTCATCCACAATCCCGGGGTGTGGATATTCATGCCCGCGGGCGTCACCGTGTCCGTTTCCGAGGACGGGACCACCTTCCGCGAGGCGGCGGCGATGAAAAACGACATGTCCCGGGAAACCCCGGGCCCGCTCGTGAAGGAGTTCGAACTGGCGTTCGGACCGGTCACCGCGCGGTATGTTCGTGTGCGGGCGGAAAACATCGGCGTCATCCCCTCGTGGCACGCCGGGGCGGGCTATGCGGCGTTCATGTTCGCGGACGAGATCGTGGTGGAGTGAGGCGGGGCGGGCGGAAGGATGATTGTTCTTTGTTGATGCGGATTGTTCTTGCGGATACTGGTCGAGACCTGCGGGCTATTCACGTTCCTTCCGTCTGAAAGCGAACGCAGCCGCTCCCGGCAGCGACCCCGTGAAACCCGCCACCGTGGCGAGGAGCGTATAGGCGACCACGAGCGGCCGCGCCACACCCACGGTGGCGAAAAGCATCGAGCCCATGGTCTCGCGAACGCCAACGCCGCCGATTGATACCGGCAGGCTGGCGACGATCTCCATGACCGGGACGAACAGGGCGAAATAGAGGAAGCCTGCATCGATGCCCACCGCCCTGCCGCAGAGATAATGCACCCCGATGCGCGTGGCCTGCACGAAAACAGAGATGGCGGCGACCAGGACGAGGGTGCCGGGGGAGCGGGTGAGGTCGTTCATCTCGGAATAGACATCGGCGAATTTGGCGCGGAACGGCACCGGCACGAAGCGTCCGAAAAGCCGTCCCGTGGCGAGACCGAACGCATCGAAGCGGAAGAAGACGACGAAGGCGGCCAGCGAGGCGAAGAGAGCAAGGGCGGCGGGCAGAACCTGGTCGGCGGGACCCCGGCCGAGGAACATGAGCGCCCCGAGGCTGAAAAGCACCATGATCAGAAGACCGATCACACGGTCGGCCAGGGTCGAGGAAAAGGCGCGGGTCGCCTTTTCTCCGCGGGCGGCATGGTAGACACGCACCACATCGCCCCCCACGAACCCCGGAAGCACATAGTTGAAGAATAGCCCCATGAAGTACCGCGACACGGTCACCCCGAAGGGGGGGCTGATACCATGGAAGCGGAGAATCACACCCCACTGCGCCGCTCCCGCGATACCGCTGGCGATGAACATCCCCACAGCCAAGAGGATGAAGAACGGATCTGCGCCGCGCATTCCCCCGGCAATCGCGCCGACACCGAATCGCCGCGCCACCCAGACAAGGAGTCCGGCCGATACCGCGGCGCGGAACAGGCGTGATGTGAGGATATGTTTCAGGATCGGAGCTCCTCCCGTCGTTTCCCGGCGGTCGCGTGTCTATTCGGAAGCGTATTCATCGGCGAGAATGGCTTTCAGGGTGACCGTCGAGGCACTGCCCCACCACAGGCCGGTGTCCTCGTCCCTGCCGGTGAATCCCTGCAGATAGAGGCCCGGCGTGATGAGGGCGAACCCCACGCTTGCGGGAGTGTCGTACATGCCCTCCACGGCGAACTCACCGTCCGTCCTGAACAGCGCGCAGTTGTCCGGATGGCCGTAACAGCCGAACCACCAAAACCCGCCGCCACAACAGAGCGTCTGCACCCCCAGACGTGTGTAGCCCGTTTCGATGACACGGCGGCCCAGGAAGGTGCAGGACTCGTCGTATTCATAGGCGTAATTGACATCGTAACCCTCGGGAAGGCCGCCGATCACCACGAACCGTGCGCCGTCCCACGCCATGCCCCCGGCGCCGTGGACGACCTCCGGAACCTCGTGCCTCGACAGAAATGACAGGTCGCTGCCGTCATAGACATACACCCACGAATCGGCATGCCCCGCCTCGCGGTTGAAATCGCCCAGGTTAACCGCCACATAAATGTTGCCGTCGCGCCAGGTGAGGTCGCCGTGGTGGGTGGGGACTTTCCGGGCGGCGATAACACGGCCATCCATGTCCGTCTTGACCAGATCAACGGTAAACGACCAGTAAACATGCCCCATTCCGTCCACCGCGATCCCCTGCAAATGACCGCCGTAACGGCCCTCGCACACGATATCACCCGCCGAGGGTGCCGATGCCGCCGCTGACATGAGCGCAATCGTCATGATCGCGATATGAAGCATTCCGCTGCCGATTCCTTTCATACCGGTATATCTCCCGTGTTGACGCCGTGGTTCGTATTCATTCCCCGCCGTTCTTTTGAGCCGCGATCATCTGCCGCAGGCGCAGCGCCTCCTGGTCGCCGGGCGCACGCTCGAGGATGTGTTCGAGGGTATCGTCGGCTTCGCCGTACCGGCCCGCCTGATACTGGGCCGCGGCCAGTCCCTTCCAGGCCAGGAGGTTTTCGGGGCCCCGCTCGATGAGCATGCGAAAGATCATGGCCGCCTGATCGTTGAGGCCGTATTCGAGAAATCTTCCTCCCCAGCGGATCGCGGTTTCGATATCACCAACGGGCAGCCGCTCGAGCTCACGCTCCATCATGGCGTTCACTTCCTCTTCGAGTCCGCCCCCAAGCATGATGCCGTATAATATCACCCGCCGGTTGAAATCCGGATTGCCGATCCGTAAACCCGACCGTGCGGCCCGAACGGCCTCGTCCTTCCGTCCCTCGCGCAACAGGGCGTCGCAGAGATCCGCGAAGCCAACGAAATAGTTTCTGACAAGCTTGACCGTCTCCGGAGATGTATACACATCCGGGTCGTCCAGACCGGTGAAGCGGAAGTTTTCGTAGAGATTTTCGGCAAGCACGTCCGTCGCGATGTGGTACCGGCCGTCGGCGGGGGTTTTCCTGAGCTCGAACACCATGCCGCGCGTCTCCATGTGACGGTCCAGACCGATGAACTTGCCGGGTGATATGCTCACGGAGAAACACAGCGGCCGACGCCAGGCATTTACCTCGATGATGTGGGCGGTCATGTAGGCGGAAACGCTGAGAACACCCACGCCCTTGCCATCGGCCGTGGGGAACACTTCGGTCGGCGGCATGTTCCAGGTCATGCCCGCCAGGGTCACCTCCTGCGGCTGCGGAGGCCACATGAGAGTGCGCTGGGCGGCCAGGGTGTCACCGCAGAGCTTGTCCTCGATGAAGTCGTCGGTCAGGTCGATGGGAACAGGGGGATCGCCGTCGCGGAGCTGCCTGATATACCAGGGGGCGTTCAGGATGCTCAGGTTCACCACCCGGACGTCCCGTCTGAGGCCCTCGACCTCCTGGAGGTACCAGAGTGGATAGGTGTCGTTGTCGCCGTTGGTGAAGAGGATGGCGTCGCGGGGGCAGGACACGAGGATGTTGTGGCCGTACTCCAGCGGGATAAGGTTTCCTGAACGGTCGTGAACGCCGTAATTGGTGAATCGCGGATCGAGGTGATCCGAGATGAGTGCCCCGGGGACCATCGTGGCGAAAAGGACCGCCGCCCCCGCGGTCAGGGGAACCGCCGCTGCTTTCCGCCCCCGCCATACAGCGAGCCGCCGGATGCCGTCGAGCACGGCAAACAGACCCGCGCCGAGCCAGACATGCACGATGTAAAAGGCGCCGAGGAAAAAGTAGCCTCGTTCGCGCGCCTCGGGATTATCCATGTTGAGATAGAGGACGAGCCCCACCGAGGCCAGGAGGAAATAGCCGAGAAGCGGAAGGCAGCGCGCCGGGTCCCTGCGGGCATGGACAGCCATCCCCGCGAGAATGAGGATGATGAGAAAGATGGGCGCATGCACCGTGTCGGAGGTCCGCTGCGCCATCGGATCGGCCGGGTCCGTTAGGGTTTCCGGGTTGACGAACGTAATTTCGGGCGACGGCCCCCATCGGGGAAACTGTCTGAAGAGATACCGCATGAACATGTAGCCGAACTGGTAGCCGGGATCGGCCTTGCGGGCGAAGATGCCCGAATACATGTTCCCCTGATCGTACTGGGTGCGTTCGAGATAATCCTGATACCGGTCCCATGTGGAGGGATCGCCCTCGTTCACCGCCGGGTCCTTCGCCGCACGCACCATGACCGTGGGATAGACGGAATACCCGACGGCCGATAGGGCGAGACATGCCAGCGCGGCGAGGAGCACCTTCCGTCCCCCCGCCCGGCCGGCGGTAGATCGCGAAAGCCGCAGGAGCGCCCACGGACCCGCGAGCGCCACCGCAGCCATCAGGGGATAATAGACCGGCCGGCCGCCCAGGATACGCACGAGGAGCAGGACGCCGGCCGTCGAGGCGAGCCCCGTCCAGAGCGTCCGGTCCGCGAACCACGATGGTCGGCCGAGGAGGACGATGAGCGCAACCGCCGGGGCGGCGAGCATCACCGTCAGGTGGAACCCGATGCCGAGGCCGATGACATAGGACGCCAGGAAAACGTACCGCACCGAACCCGGATCCTCCTGCCGCTCCTCCCAGCGCAAAGCGGCCCAGATTGCGAGCATGGAGAAGCAGAGGGCGGGCATGTAGGTTTCGGTCTCCACGGCGTTTTCCCAGAACTGGTGGGAAAAGGCGGCCACAAGCGCCGAGACCGCAGCGGCGAAGATTCCCGGCCAGTCGTCCGCCGCCTTTCCGCTCCAGGGCTTCATGCGCCTGATCAGGCCGGCGGTCACGAGATAGCCCAGAAGCACGGTGAACGCCGCGGTCAGGACCGCGATCAGGTTGACACGCCAGGCGATATGATCGAAACCGTACCCGCGGAAATCGTAGAAGGGAACAATGGACATGACCCGTCCCAGAAGCGTGAGCAGCGGCGCGCCGGGCGGATGGGGAACGCCCATGATGCGTGCGCATGTGATGAACTCACCGCTGTCCCAGAAGGAGATCGTGGGCGCGACGGTCAGGAGGAAGACCGCGAGTGCGGCGGCGAACACGGCCGCGGCTGCCGTTCTGTGAAGTGATTCCGTTCTCATGGTCGTTTTTCGCCGGTCAGGGGCGGGTCGCCCGCAACATGTCGATGCCGTCCGCCGACGGTCACTCTTCAGCAGGACTGCGCAGCGCCGGAGGAAGGGAATCGGCCCCGTTCCGCCCGCTCATCCTGAGCAGCAGTTCCCGGGTCTGTTTCAGGGAAGCGTCGTCAGGGGTCAGCGTCAGCAGGTGATCGAGGGCCTCGAGCGCACCCTCATAGTCCCCCGTGCCGTACAGGGCGGCGATGTAGGTCTGCCATGCATCGATATCATCGGGACGGGCGGCGGTCAATTCCCCGAGGAGCTTCTTCGCCTGGTCGTCGAGGCTGCTCTGTATGAGCCGGGCGCCGAAGGCGATCAGCGCGGCGGGGTCATTCGTTTTTTTTTTGAGCATTTCCTGCTCGAGGGCGACAAGCGAGTCCGCGAGAGCCTTTTTGCCGCTCTGGTTGAGCAGGGCGTAGATCTGGAGCCGCTCTTCCAGGGCCTCGTCGCCGCCTTCCATGAAATCGGGTTTGGCCAGCTCGATCTCGATGAGCTCGGAGAGCAGATCGTTCATCCTCCCGGCATGGAGCAGACGGTACATGAGCACACGGTTGGCCCGGTCGTTTCTCCATTCCCCGCCTTCCATCTCCCATTCGACGAATTCCCTCACCGGCCCGGTCATCCGCGCGCCGAGAAGGGCCTGATAGATCATGGCCCGCTTGCGGAAATCGTTCGGTGTGCGGTTGATCGCACCCCATGCCGCCTTGACCGCGTTCTCCTGGTCCCCGGCGGAGGCGTACCGCTCGCAGAGCTGTGCGAACCCGATGAAATAGTTCGTCACCAGCTTCAGGGTGTTGGGCGGTTTGTAAATTTCGGGATCGTCGAGGGAACGGTACTGGTAGGTCTCCATCACATTCTCGTGCATGACCGGTACATTGACCAGGATCTCGTCTTCACCCGCGGGTTCTCGGACGAGCCGGTATACCATGCCTTCCATGGAGAGATAGGGATCGAGCCCGATGCGGTTCTGCCCGGAAACCGTCACCGCGTAATAGATGGGACGCTTCCAGTCGTTCCAGCGGATGATGTTCAGGACCATGACATCCTGCACGCGGATCATGCCGAGGGTTTCGCCCCCGCCCATGGGAATACGGAGCGCGGCGGGAAGGTTCCAGGTGATGCCGGCGACACTGACCTCCTGGCCCTCGACCGGCCACACCCTGATCGACATGGCCGCCTCGTCCCGTCCGCAGAGCTTGTCCGTGATGAACTCGTCGGAGTATTCGATGGGCAGGGTCTCGTTGTGGACCGGTTTACCGTCGGGCGTGAACTCCCCGGGTATGGGCTGGGTCTCGTGCTTGAGCTGGAGGATGTACCAGTCGGTGTTGAGCAGGCTCAGGTTCACCAGCCGCACGTCCTTCCGGAATCCCTTCACCTCCTGGAGATACCACAGCGGGAAGGTGTCGTTGTCGCCGTTGGTGAAGAGGATGGCGTTCGGCTCGCAGGATACGAGGATGTTGTAGGCATAGTCGTAGGGCATCCAGTCGTGAGAGCGGTCATGCACCTCCCAGTTCGTGAAATGGGGATCGATGTGACGGGAGAGGACCGACGAGGGGACGAGGGTGCCGAAGAGCACGCACAGGGCCGTAACGGCGGGAACGACCGCCTTTGGCTGTTTCACCGCGACCCACTCGCGGATGTCGGTGATCAGTCCCCATATCCCGAAGCCGATCCAGTACATGATGATATAATAGGAGCCGAGGAAGAAATAGGACCGTTCACGCACCTGGGGATTTTCCATGTTCAGATAGAGCACCAGTCCCACGGAGGACGCGGCGAAGAACAGGAGCAGCGGCGCCATGGTGCGCCAGTCCTCCCTGCCGTGGGTATAGAGGCCGTACAGCAGCACCGACAACAAAAGCACCGGCAGGTACACGTCATGCTCGACATGGGTCGGCCCCGACTGGTCGGGAGAGCGGTCGTTCTCGAATGTGAGGGTGACCGTGGGCCCCCAGATGGGGAACTGCTGGATGAGATAGCGGAGATACATGCAGCCGAACTGGTAATGGAAGGAGGCCTTGCGGACGAACATTCCCGTGTACATGTTCTCCTGGCCGTACTGGTCGCGGGTGATATAGAGTTTGTAGCGTTCCCAGTTGTCGGGATTGCCCTCGTTGATGGCGGGGCTCTTGTTCGCCCGCACCATCACCGTGGGGTACACGGAAAACCCGATGATATAGAGGGAACCGCAGAACACGAACCCGAGAAAGGTCAGCTTCCAGACATCACGCGCGCCCCGGAACATGCGGAACAGGACGAGCGGGGCGAACAACGCGAAAGCGGCCATGAGCCCATACTGCACACCCAGCCCCGCAAAGAGCTTGATGAGCTCCGCCACGATAAAAAGGCCCGCCGTGTATGTCCAGAGCCGGGTGTGCCGGAACCATTCCGGCTTCGTGAACAGCACGATGAGAAAGAGCGTGGGCGCGATGAGCAGCACGGTCAGATGGACGCCGTTGCCGAGACCGAGAATATAGGCGGAACAGAACAGGTAGCGCACCGCCTTGGGGTCGTCACGCCGCTCCTCCCAGCGCAGCACCAGCCACAGGGTGACCATCTGCATGAACAGGCTGGGCATGTAGGTCTCGGTTTCGATGGAATTTTCCCAGAAGTCGTTGGCGAAACCCGCCATGAGCGCGGTCATCACCGCGGTGAACATGGCGATGGCGGTGTCCAGGCGGCTCTCGAAGGGCCTGAACCGGCGGATGAGCCTGATCATAATGAGATAGGTGAGCATTACGGTGAGGGCGCCGAGGATGACGTCGATCATGTTCACGCGATAGGCGATCTCGCTTGCTCCCGGCCCGCGGAAGTCATGGAAGGGCACCAGCGACATGACCCGTCCGATGAGCGAAAGCAGGGGCGATCCCGGCGGATGGGGGATGCCCATGATATAGGAGCAGGTGATGAACTCTCCGCAGTCCCAGAAGGACAGGGTGGGCGCCGCTGTCAGGATGTAGACCGCAAGCATGACAACCAGCAGCGAGCCGGCGATGATCCTGTGGACTTTTTCCTCGGTCACGGGCGATGGTCTCCGGTTTGCGGGCGCATGGCGCCGGGGATTTCCTGTGCAATCGAAACATAAATATATTCATCGGCACGCTGATGAAGCAAGTGTATTCGGTCACGAACGCCATATCGTCCCTGCGGGCGTCTTCAGCGGCGATCCAAGAAAGATTTTTGAAGCATTGTCGGAACAGCATGCAATCGATGATGAAGCCGATGGAAGAATGATGATCGACCGTATGCCGTTTGAACCATGATTATTGCTCCGGTGATTAAACATATGAATCAAGAGCATTCCCCGGACTTCAGTC
>CAYNWJ010000020.1:4689-20087 GCA_964400815.1 uncultured bacterium | reverse complement strand
ATATGACTGATGCCCGACGTCCCAGACGATCTTGTCGCGGGGACAGTCGAACGCGGCGTGCAGCGCGATGGTCAGCTCGACTACGCCGAGACTGGGCGCCAGATGGCCGCCGTTACGGGACACCACGTCGCAGATCATGGCCCTGATCTCCCCGGCAAGCGTCTGCATGTCCGCATGGGACAGCTTTTTCAGGTCATCAGGACTGTCTATGGTATTGAGCAGTGGATAATTCATGTCACTTCCGCCGGCTTAAACGCCCATTTCAATTGCGACCGGCGGCCGTGCCGGTCAGCTCATGTCAATACACCCGTTCGATGACGAATTCCGCGAGTTTTCCGAGCATGTCGCAGTCGCCGTCGAGCCCGTCCAATATGCCGCATGCATCGCTGACGAGAACGCGGGCCTTTTCACGGGACTGTTCGAGACCGAAAACCTTCGGCCAGGTCGCCTTGTCCAGGTCCTCGTCCGAACCGATATCCTTGCCGAGCACCTCCTCGGTGCCGGTGATATCCAATATATCGTCAACTATCTGAAACGCAAGACCTATCCGGGCCCCGAATTCGCCGACAGCATCCGCCACCGGTTCGTCGACACCCGCGGCGAGTGCGCCCATGCGGACGCTCGCACTGATAAGGGCGGCCGTTTTGCGGGTGTGTATGAACGCGACATCGTCACCGGAAAGATTCTGTCTGCCGCATGAGAGCACATCGGCGACCTGTCCCCCGATCATGCCCTCCGTGCCGATGGCGTGGGCCAGTATCCTGATGATACGGCAGTCATCGGCCCGTGAAACGAGATCGAAAGCGAGCGCGTTCAGGGCGTCACCCGCGAGAACCGCGATGTTCTCTCCATACACCTTGTGGAGCGTCGGCTTTCCCCGGCGGAGATCGTCATCGTCCATGCAGGGAAGATCGTCATGGATGAGGGAATAGGCGTGAATGAGCTCGATTCCCGCGGCCACCGGCATGGCCCGTCCGGCATCGCCTCCGAACCCTTCGCATGCCGCCAGACAGAGGCCGGCCCGAAACCGTTTGCCACCCGAGAAGACACTGTACCTGATGGCCTTGTGGATAATATCGGGCTCGACGGTCTCATCGAGGAGATAGGTGTCGAGATAGGAATCGATACGCTGTTTCTGTGTGGTCAGAAATTCGACGGCCGTCACGTCTCGTCCCCTTCATCGAATGGTTCGAGCGAGACTTCCCCGTTTTCGGTCCCCACCAGTTTCATGACCTTTTCACGGGCCTCGGCCAGTTGTTTTCCGAGCTTTTTGGACTTGGCCACCCCCTCTTCATACAGGGACAGCGATTCATCGAGGGACAGTCCGCCGCCTTCCATGGATTCGACGATCTCCTCGAGACGCTTGAGGAGGTCCTCGAATCTCTCTTCCTTTTCCGTCATCGAAGCATCCTTCGTGTCATTGAGACATTACACCGCACAGAAAGTTCACCGCAGGAACAACACCAACGGTCCATGCATCAGACCCAACAGTGAAACATACGAAAGCACGGCCTTGTGTTCAATCTCTTTTTCCACCGGCGACCCGCGCCCCGAAAGAACCGTCGGAGACCTCCACCAGTATGGAATCGCCCTCGCCGACAGCGGCTGTGGAAGCAACCACGGAACCGTCTTCGGCGGTAACGATGGCGTATCCCCGCGCGAGGACGCCTTTCGGGTTCATGGCCGCAAGGGCGCCGTCGAGACGTTCGAGGGTCTTCTCCCGCGCCGCGATGATTTCAGAGAGTCCCGCACGGAGCCTGAGGGTAAGTTCATCGACCTCTTGTCCGCGGGTCATGATCCTTTGCACGAACCGATCGGGAGCGATACGTTTCCGCACCGACTCGGTCCGCTCCGAAAGAGCGTCGAGGCGGGCGAGCACATGACGCCTCAGCCGCGTTTCGATTCCGGCGGCGAAATCAAGCAGAGCGGCGGTGTCGGGCACCGCGGATTCGGCCGCCGCGGAAGGTGTGGGAGCCCGGAGATCCGCTGCAAAGTCGGCGATGGTGAAATCGGTTTCGTGTCCGACCGCGGATATGACAGGGATGACGGAGGCGTGCATGGCCCTGGCCACGTGCTCGTCATTGAAGCACCACAGGTCCTCGATGGACCCGCCGCCCCGTCCCACGATGATGACATCCGCATCCGTATGGTCGTTGAGGTCCGCGATGGCGCGCACGATATCCGCCGCGGCGTCGACACCCTGCACCAGCGTGGGACGCAGGATGATCCTCACATGGGGCGCCCGCCGGCGGATGACCGTGATGATGTCACGAACCGCCGCACCCGTGGGCGAGGTGGCCACACCGACCGTCCGGGGATACCGGGGCGTCGGACGCGCGTTGTCGAACACCCCTTCTTCCCGAAGTTTTTCCTTGAGCTCCTCCAGCCTGGCGAGAAGATCACCGCGCCCGAGGGGCAGAAGCCTGACGACATTGAGTTGATACCTGCCGCCGCGCTCGTATACCGTGGGGGAACCGATGGCAAGGACCTGCGCGCCCTCCGCCGGAACGAAATCGAGGCTCTGCGCCATCCATCTGAACATGACGCAGCCCAGCTGGCAGTCTTTGTCCTTGAGAGTAAAATACCGGTGCCCGGAGCCGTGATGGGTGTAGTTGGAAATCTCACCCTCCACCGCCACCGTCCCGAACGCGTCCTCCACCGCCTGCTTGATCCGACGGGTGAAGGCGGTCACGGTCAGGCGGGGAACGCCCGTTTCCTGTGAACACGGATCATGCATGGTAGGGCTCGAATATGCGCTCGATCGAGAGGGCCCGCCCGGTCGATTCGTCCAGCTCGACGATCACCGCCGAGAACATGAGATTGTCCTCGGCGGGCGAGAAACGGGTGGGGAGCTGCCGTACTATCCTCCTGAGGGACTGGTCGACACGCACGCCGATGATGGAATCGTGGGGACCCGTCATGCCCACATCCGAAATGAAAGCGGTCCCGCCGGAAAGAACCCGCTCGTCGGCGGTCATCACGTGGGTGTGGGTGCCCAGAACGGCGGTGACCTTGCCGTTCAGGTACCAGGCGAGTGCCATTTTCTCCGATGTCGCCTCGGCGTGGATGTCAACGAAAATGATCGGCGTTTCTTGGGTCATGCGCTCCACGATCCTCTCGGCGGTCCTGAAGGGACAGTCGATGGGGGGCATGAATATCCTGCCCTGGAGGTTGATGACACCAATCTTCAATCCACGGGTCTCCACAACTGTGTCGCCGTTGCCCGCCACACCGGGTGGATAATTCGCCGGCCTGAGGAGATTGTCGTTGTCCATCAGGAGGGTTTCTGCCTCCTGGCGGTCCCACACGTGATTGCCCGTGGTCACGACATCCACGCCATAGGAAAAGAGTTTGCGGAGGTTGTTCTCGGTGATGCCGAACCCTCCGGCGATGTTCTCGCCGTTTGCGATGCAGAAATCCGCCCTGTCGTCCCGAAGCATCTTTGGGATGAACGACGAAGCGACCGTTTTTCCGGGTTTTCCGAAAATGTCGCCGACAAAAAGAACCTTCATCATTCCTCCCTACCGCGCATATTGGACCGATCTCATCTCCCTGATTACGGTCACCTTGATCTGCCCCGGATAGTCGAGGTCCTGTTCGATCTTCTCGGCGATATCATAGGACAGCTGGTCCGCCTGGGCGTCATCGATTTGTTCGGTATTGACCATGACCCTGATCTCCCGGCCCGCCTGAATGGCATAGGTCTTCTCCACGCCCTCGAAACCATCCGCAAGCTCCTCGAGACGCTCCAGACGCTTCACATAGGATTCGAGGTCCTCACGCCTCGCCCCCGGCCTGGCGCAGGAAATGGTATCGGCGGCCTGAACCACGGCAGAAACGAGGAATTGCGCCTCCTGTTCCTCGTGCAGCGATGCGATGGCGTCGATGATCATCTCGTTCTCGCCGTATTTCTTCGCGAGCATGATTCCCAGCTCGGTGTGAGTCCCCTCCATGTCATGATCGATGGCCTTTCCGATGTCATGAAGCAGCCCCGCACGCCGCGCCACCTGGGCATCGAAATCGAGCTCCGCGGCGATGAGGCCGGCGAAATGGGCGACCTCCATCGAGTGCTGGAGCACATTCTGCCCGTAACTGGAACGGTAGTTGAGCCTGCCGAGCAGCTCGATCAGCTTGGGATGAAGGTTGTGAACGTTGCTTTCCATCGCGGCGTTCTCGCCCAACTCGACAAAGGAGGCCTCCACCTCCTTGCGCGATTTCTCCACCACTTCCTCGATCCGGGCGGGATGGATGCGGCCGTCTGACACCAGTTTCTCCAGGGCGCGGCGGGCGATCTCGCGCTTGACCCGGTCGAATCCGCACAGGATGACCGCCTCGGGTGTGTCGTCCACGATGACATCCACGCCGGTTTCCAGTTCGAAGGAACGGATGTTTCTTCCCTCACGGCCGATGATGCGTCCCTTCATCTCGTCATTCGGCAGAGGGACAACCGAGACCGACGATTCGATCGTATGCTCGGCGGCGCTGCGCTGAATGGCCCCCACCACGATCTCTTTCGCCTCACGATCGGCATCGCGGATCGCCTTGTCGCGAATATCCTTGGCGATTTTCGCGGCCTGGATCCTGACTTCCTTTTCAAGATTGGACATCAGGAGTTCCTTGGCCTCGTCCGCAGTCATTCCCGAAATGCGTTCGAGCTTGTTGTTCTGCTCGTTGATGAGCTGATTGAGCTGGTCGGTCTTCACCCGGAGGGATTTTTCCTTCGCGGCGATCTCACGCTCCTTGATGAGAATATTGCGCTCTTTGGTGTTGAGAATATCGACCTTCTTGTCGAGCTTGCGCTCGCGGTCGATGAGCGCCTTTTCCGACTGCTCGATATTCTGCCGTGTATCGCGCGTCTCCTTTTCGAACTTGCTTCGTTCCTTGTACCACTCGTCTTTCGCGTCGAGAAGCGCCGATTTCTTGATGTTCTCGGCTTCCCGTTCGGCATCCTCGGTAATCTTTCTGGCATAGGACTCGGCATTGCGCATCTTCGAGTGATTGACACGGTTCGCGGTCAGCCAGCCGATGATGAATATCCCCAGCGCAACCACGAGCGCGACAAACAGACTTATTATCCACGCAAGCATATCCATATTGCGGTTCCCCCTTGTTTTTCAAAAAAACAGGACAATAAAAAAAGAAAAAAACCATCGAACGTATATCAACCGGCCCTGAGAGCCGAGTGATCCACGAACGATGGTCAGTTTCCGAAGAGATTGCGTCAGCCGTCAATACAACACATGCCCCGGCCAAACCCACGGGACATCAGGTCATTTCTTCCGTCAAAGCCTTGTCGACAGTTTCTTTGAGCGCAGCCTGCTTGCGCATGAGCTCAGCATTCTTCCTCTTTTCGGAGAAATAGTCGTCGGCGATGAGAATCGCCGCCAGTATCTCCCGTTTCAAGCGCGGAGGAAGCTTGTTTTTCGAGGAAACGCCCGAGATCTTGTCCTCCACATACCGGGCCAGATCGTGCAGATACCCGATATCGGCGTCGCTTCGAATGGGATAGTCCTCTCCCATGATCCGTACATGTGTCGTTTTATACGCTTCTGTCGTCATAATGCCAACTTCAACGGTATTTCTCGCAAACGCTTTCAGGTCGTTTCGTTCGTGAAAACATCTATGTAAGGTATGTATCGATTCTGTTGACAAGTTCTTCGAGGCGGACGATTATCTCCCTCTTCCTTTCTGCACGGCCGGTTTCGAGACCGCTGTTGTTCCGCTCCAGCTCCTCGACCGTTCCACGCAAACCTTCAATGGTGGCGCGGGCGTTTTCGAGCTCCTCTTTCAGGGAGGCGGCTTCGTTTTGGGCCTTGTCGCGCTCGGCGCGCAGCGTCCTTCCCCATTCGATCAGACGATGGACGGACGCTTCCAGACTTTCTACGGTTTCCATTACCATCCACCGGAGCAACCATTACACAAAAAGCGGCTGCCATCAACATTCAATTTCCACAATAGTATCCATTTTAACGTATTACACAATGCTTGTCAAGAAAAACATTATGCTGGAAACTAACTATACGTTCAGCACGATCCCGGGGGCCGCCAAAGGAAAACCCCCCGCGGCCCCTGTGTTTCGGCACGGAGGGTTTTTTTCCTGCGCCACGGCGCCCGGTCAGGCCGAGGTCATGGCCTTGTCGAAAATGGCCTTGAAGGCATCGGCGTCGCGAACCGCCAGATCGGCGAGCATCTTGCGGTTGATCCTGATGTCGCTCTTGCCGATGGCGCTGATGAACTGCGAATAGGTCACGCCGTACTGGCGAACCGCCGCGTTGATACGGGCGATCCACAGCCTGCGGAAGTCGCGCTTGCGCTCCTTGCGGCCGATATAGGCATGCACCATGGCGTGATGGACCGATTCCTTTGCCGTTTTGAACAGCTTCGAACGGCCGCCGCGATAGCCCTTGGCCTGCTTGAGTATTTTCTTCTTCCGCCGTTTCGAGGCGGGTGCGTTTGTTGCGCGGGGCATTGCGTGTTACCTCCGGTTTATTTTACGATCATTTTTTCAATACGTTTGGCGTCCGACGGCGAAGCGATCGTGGACTTCCTGAGATTACGTTTCCGCTTGGTGGATTTGCATTTCAGGAGGTGGCTCGAATAGGCCTTGTTCCTCTTGAATTTCCCCGTGCCCGTCCTCTTGAATCGCTTCGAGGCGGCTTTGATGGATTTCATTTTCGGCATGCTGCATCCTTCCTGTTATATCGAGGGATTATGGTATATGCATGAAAAACAGATATATCAGTAACAATAACACAAACATCGATGGCAGGCCAGGCGCATCATGAAACGCCGCCGTTCGAGAACAACACATGGCACCTCAGCGTCCGTCAGGGGCGGATGAGCGCCCCGCCGTCAAAACACGGCCGGCATTCGGAGCTATTTCGGGCTCACCAGCATCGAAAGATTGCGGCCCTCGTGGTGGATGTCCGTCTCCACGTTTCCGACTTCCGCGAGGGTTTCCTTGACTCGCTCCAGAACCGCCCTCCCGTGGTCCTTGTGCAGAATCTCGCGTCCACGGAAGATCAGCGTGAACTTGACCTTGTCCCCGCGCCCGAGGAATTCCTCGGCATGCTTGAGCTTGAAATTGAAATCATGGTCCGAAATCTCGGGCCGCATCTTGATTTCCTTGATGTGGACGACATGACGGTTCTTCCGCGCCTGTTTCTGACGCTTCGTGACCTCGTACCGATATTTCCCGTAATCCATGATACGGCAGACCGGAGGCTTCGCGTTCGGCGACACCTCCACCAGATCAAGACCCACGTCATAGGCGCTTTTCTGGGCCTCCTCGACCGGAACGATTCCGATCTGCTCCCCCTCGCTGTCGATCAGCCTCACGGGGGAAATTCGAATCTGCTCATTCACTCTCACATGCTTGTCGGCGATGGGAACATCCTCCTCTCCGGTGCTTATGAATCAGTTCAAGGTCCTCGATTCGTTATCCTTGCGTATCCTTTCAATCGCTTCATCTGCGGGGAACACACCGATGTCGCCCTCGCCGTGACGGCGAACCGACACCGTTCCCGCGTCAACTTCCTTCTGCCCCACAACGAACATGAAGGGAACTTTCATCTCTTCGGCGTCGCGGATCTTCCGGTTGACCTTCTCGTTGCGGTCGTCCAGCTCAACCCGCAGGCCCTTTCCCTTCATACGTTCCACGAGCCCGGCGGCATAGTCACGGTGATCGTCGGTGATGGGCATGACCACCGCCTGCACGGGCGCCAGCCACACGGGGAACGCACCGCCGTAATGCTCGATCAGCCCGCCGATGAACCGTTCCATGGAGCCGAGCACCACCCGATGGATCATCACCACCTTGTGCTCGCTGCCGTCCTTACCAATATAATTAATATCAAAGCGTTGCGCCAAATTAAAATCGACCTGGATCGTGGGCCCCTGCCACATGCGCCCGAGAGCGTCCTTGAGCTTGATGTCGATCTTGGGGCCATAGAAGACTCCCTCGCCGGGATCGACAACGTGGTCGAGGCCCGTGCGTTCGAGCGCCTCCCCGAGTGCCTTGATGGCATGATCCCAGGAAGCGTCGTCGCCCAGGGACTTCTCCGGCCGCGTGGAAAGATAGACCTCGAACTCATAGCCGAAGATGCCCATGATCTCCTTCACGAAGTCCAGCACACCCACCACTTCATCCACTACCTGGTCGGGCGTACAGAAGATGTGGGCGTCGTCCTGGGTGAAGCCCCGCACCCTGAGCATGCCGTGGAGCACCCCCGAGCGTTCGTAGCGGTACACGGTCCCCAGTTCGCAGATGCGCATGGGCAGTTCGCGGTATGAACGGAGATGGGACTTGAAAATCTTTATGTGACCCGGACAGTTCATGGGCTTGACATAATAGTCGGTGCCGTCGATGTCCATGGGCGAATACATGTTCTCGCTGTAGTTCTCAAGATGGCCCGAGGTCTCGAAGATGCGGTGCGAGGCGATGTGCGGCGTGTAGACGATCTGGTAGCCGCGCCTGCGGTGCTCGGTGCGCCAGTAGTTCTCGATGATCTCGCGCACCAGGGCGCCGTTGGGATGCCACAGGATGAGCCCGCCGCCGAAATCCTCGTCCACGCTGAACAGGTCCAGCTTGGCGCCGAGGACGCGGTGGTCGCGCTTGCGCACCTCCTCCAGCCATTCGAGATGCTTACGCAGTTCCTTCTTGTCCGGGAACGAGACACCGTAGATGCGCTGGAGCATGCGGTTGCGCTCGTCGCCGCGCCAGTATGCCCCCGCCGTGCTCAGCAGCTTGAAGGCCTTGACCGCGCCCGATGACGGCACATGGGGCCCGCGGCACAGGTCCACGAAGCCGTCCATGGTGTAGATGCTCACCCGATCCTCGCCCAAATCCTCTATCAGCTCGACCTTGTAGGGCTCGTTGTCGGCCCGGAAGCGCTCGATGGCCTCGGCGCCGGTCATCTCCTCACGGACGAAGGGAGCGTTCTCCTTCACCACGTTCTTCATCTCGGCCTCGATCTTCTCGAGATCGTCCTCGGTGAAGGGCGTCTCCACGTCGAAATCGTAGTAGAACCCGTCGTCGATGGCCGGACCGATGGTCACCTTCGCATCCGGGAACAGCCGCTTCACAGCCGCCGCCATCACGTGCGCCGTGGAATGCCAGTACAGCCGCTTCCCCTCCTCGTCGTCGAAGGTCAGAAACACCACCGGCACATCGCCCGGAATTTCGCTCGCCAGATCGTACCGCTGTCCGTCGACAGCCGCCGCCAGAGCCTTCCGCGCGAATCCCTCGCTGATGCCCTTCGCCGCGTCCAGAAACGTCGACCCGGGAGCAAACTCCTTCACGCTCCCGTCGGGATAGGTAACCTGCATCGCATCGCCTTTCGCCATATACAAAAAACGCACCCCCGCGTCATTCTGCGTGCCGTTCAAGGGTACGTCCGGGTTTACATAAGTGTTTGAACTGTCTTGTCCTGCATGAGTTGACGAAGTAAAATATCATATTAAACGTGAATTTGTAATTTACGGAGAAGAGGGAGGGAAGTCAAGGCTTTTTTGGGGTTTGGCAATCATCCATGTACCGCCATACATACTTTATATCATTGGTTTTCAATAGGTGAACCGGGATTTTCGGGATTGAGGGATGAACCGCGATTATAATCCAGCCAATCCTTTAATCCCATAAATCATGGTTCAAACGGCGTAAGGTCAATCATCGTTCTTCCATCGGCGCCATCAACGGATGCCTGCGGCCCGAAAAGTTACCAAAGAAGTTTTTCCTGCATGAACATCAATGTTATCCTCATATTATTTCAGTGCTTATGTGTTTTTTAGACGGATTTTCGGCTGAAGTGCCAGAGCAAAATCTCTCCCCTCCCCCAACCTCCATCGATTATATTACTCCCATGACCCGCATCCTCCGCTACATCTTCGGCATCCTCTTCCTCACCCTCGGCGTGGTGGGCCTGTTTCTGCCCATCCTGCAGGGCATACTCTTCCTGATCGTGGGGCTGATCATCCTTGCCCCGGAGAGCCGTCTGATACAGGGCTGGCTTCACCGGCTGGAGGCCCGCCATCCACGGATATTCCAAAAAGCGCACGATCTGAAGGAACGGTTCAGGAAACAATTCAAACGGGAATGATCCTCAAATCCAGCGGCCGTCGCGCTCGTAGTCGGCGGGCTCGAACTGGAGGGTGGAGTGCTCGATATCGAAGCGTTCGAGGAGCATGGTCTGCGCCTGTTTGAGGCACCGATGCCAGTGATTGGAGTCGCTGCAGGAGGGCTCGAGGGTGACATGGGCGCTGAGTGAGGGCACGCCGGAGGTGATGGTCCAGATATGGAGATCGTGTATGCCGGTGACGTGCTCGATGTCGAGGAGGGCCTGTTCCACCTCGCTGTAATCAATGTGGCCGGGAGTGGCCTCGAGAAGGATGTTGACGGTCTCGGTGAGGAGGCCCCAGCTTCCCCAGAGGATGAGCACGCCGATGAAGACGCTCACCACCGGGTCGGCGAGGGTCCACCCGGCGAACCAGATGAGCGCGCCGGCGGTGATGGCCCCGATGGAACCGAGGGCGTCGGCGGCCATGTGGAGGAATGCGCCTTTCATGTTGACATTCTCCTCGCGGTGACGGTAGAGGACGGCGGCGCTGCCGAGATTGGCGGCCAGGCCCAGGACGGCGATCAGGAGCATGAGGGGCGCGTCCACGTCCGGGGGCGCGGATATGCGGCGCCATGCCTCGCGGAGGATGACTACCACCACGACCATGAGAGCGGCGCCATTGATGAACGCTCCGAGCACCTCAGCGCGGAGAAGACCGAAGGTGCGCCGCGGCGTGGGGCTCGAGCGGGCGAGGGAGGTGACCACGAGCGCCAGGATGAGGGCGGCCACATCGGTGAGCATGTGGCCCGCGTCGGCGAGGAGGGCGAGACTGTTTGTCATGATGCCGCCGATGACCTCGGCCACGAGAAAAACCCCGTTGATGAGTAGAGCGATCCACAGGCGGTGCGAGACGGCGGTCCCGGAACCGTGATGGTGAGCGTGATTCTGACTGTAGGCGTGCTCGTGCATGATGGATCCCTGGGATAATTGCGGGTGTACGTCTTACGGCGAAAAAACGGGGCTCAGCCGCCAGCCTGGAGGTTTCCCGGAAGCCCCTCCACGAATGCCCGGATCTCGTCGCGGACACGGCGGTAATGTTCGAGGGCCTCGCCGTCATTCGCAGCCTCCCGGGCAAGCGCCGGAGGGTCGTCGAATCCCGCGTGCATGCGGTTGACCCTCCCCGGAAACATCGGACAGGTCTCGCGGGCGTGCCCGCAGAGCGTGACCACCCAGTCGGGCGGATCCTCGAGAAATTCGTCCACCAGCTTGGACCGCTGGCCCGAGATGTCCACCCCCGCCTCGGCCATGACCGCGACCGCGCGGGGATCGACGCCCTTCGTTTCAACACCCGCGGATACGGTCTCCACGACATCGGATTTCAGAGCCCGGGCCCAGCCCTCGGCCATCTGGCTGCGGCAGGAGTTCCCGGTGCAGAGGAAGAGAATGCGTGTTATTTCTGGTGTCATGGCTACTCCTGGTGTGTCACGGACATGAGCCACCGTCCCGTCTCATTTGTAAGGTGGTGTGAAGGATTGAATGGAAGATAATATATGTCCTGCCGGGCTATTTCACATGCACAATCTTTTTCACGGTGCTCTTGCGGCCGGCTTCGAGCTTCAGGAAAAAGACACCGTTCGCGAGCCCGTCCCCGGTGATACGCTGCGTGTGCATGCCGGGACCGAGACGTCCCGGAGTGATGGTCCGCACCGCCTGGCCGCTGACCGAATAGAGGATAAGCGTGACCGGCGATTCTTCCGAAAGCGAATAGGCAACGGTGAAACCGGCGTTGAACGGATTGGGGAAGGGGGCATGGAGCGCAAAAGCCGCCGGACGCTCATCGACCCCGGTGGCCGTGTTCGCGCTGGTATCGACGACGAGAGACGTGGAGAGCCCCGTGGTGACGACCACATCTTCCGCCGCGACCTGCTCGTCCCCGTCTGCGGCGGCGGTCACCCGGTAGTCACGGCGTGCGGGCAGGGAGTCGAACACCGCCAGGCCCCGTTCGTCCGTCACCGTGGAATACCCGCCCGGCTCCACGGTGACCAGCGCTTCCGGGAGCGGCTCGGCCGCATCCCCCGCTGTGACCGTGATCGTGAGCGCGCCGGTGAATTCACCTCCGATGAAGGATCCCGGCTCGAGAGCGTCATAACTGATCCGGGCCTCGTCGATGATGACGGGAGGGTCCTGGATCATTTCAACGCCGTTATTGAAACCCACATCCAGATAGGAATGGGGTGATGTGGCGGGCCGCAGCGTTGTTTCCTTCCTTCCCGCGAGACGGCCGTTCACATAGATTTCGACCGCTTCACCCTCGCGGTACACCCCGGCAAGATGAACCCAGTCGCCGATCCGGACGCTCCCGTCAAGAGATCCGGAAACAGCCGAAACTCCCTGGCCCTCATCATCCAGAACATAAAATCTCGCCCTGAACGCATCATCGATAAAGAGATAGAAGACCGGCGGTGAATTGACGCTGACATACACTATATATTCGTCCCTGACCATGACCCTGCCCCAGGCTTCCACCGTCAGGTCGCCTGCGCCGGGATATACGAGACCGGTCGTTGTTTGGGACCTGAGTGCTAATATCGAAGCGATGGAAAGCGCGCGGCCGTATTTCCCCTCAACCCAATCCGTATACAGGGGATCGACAAGCAGGTCGTTCCCCCTGCCGCTCGAATCGGTCCCGTCACCGTCGAAATGGAATTCGGCTAGTGTTGGGTCCAGAGCGGGTTCCAGGGTGACCGTGATGTTGGCGCCCGTGAAGGTCCCATGGTATACGGCATGGCCCGGACAGTGAACCGTAACCGTCTTCTCCGGCGACGCGGGCATGAGCAGGGAAAACCCGCCGTCCCCGTCCGTCAAAGCGTGGCGGCTGCCGGGGTCTATCTCGACAGTTGCAAGGGGAACGGGAGCGCCCGCGCCGTCCAGGACCCTGCCTGAGATATGCTCGAACTCCGGGCGATCGTCCGGCACGAAATCATACAGAAAAGCGGTAACCAAGTCAAATCGATGTATGACGGGAAGGGCGTACCAGGTGTTGGTATTACGATGGTTCCCCCAGCCCAGGTTGATATGGAACATCCCGGTCGATTCGTCGTACCCGTCGCAGATGGCGGCATGCTGGTCATTATCGTCTCTATCGAACAGGGCGAGCGCACAGGGAATCCCGTCCGCCAGATTATCGATGACACGCTGATGTTCACCAGCCCAGTCGGTGGATAGTTTCACCGCGCCATAGCCGAGTCCGGGCAACAGATCGATGTGCACGGGGGACCCTGATCCTTCAGATGAATAATTGACTCTCTGCTTGATGCCCGCGCCGAACAGCAGCATGGCGACATCATCCATGCCGCCGTCGTAGTCGATGTTCGCGAGCGCTTCATTGAGTTCCCCGAAATCGGGGAAATCCAGCCGGTCCGCGTCTTCGGGAATGGCTATCGGGTTGTCGTCATAATTCGAGACATAGGCGTCGTCATCGGTGAACGAGAGACTATCCGGCCGACGCCAGAAGGAGAACATCTGGCCCAGCGCCACGGCCACGCACCCTGCCACGGACCGCACTCCCGTGGCGGGATCGATGGGACAGTGTGCGTTGAAACCGACCTCCTGTCCCCAGTCATCATGGATAAGGGGACCAAGAACCGTGCCTGCTGCCGCTTTGCCCGCCCCACACCCCGCGGCGTATTCGCGCCAGAGAGCGGCGTTCCTTGCTGAGGATGCTCCGGGCCCGTTACCGGCGTCCCCGCCGGGAAGATCCAGACGGCCGCTCATGTCACGCAGGACGAGTGTGCGGAGAAGATTGCCGGGCTCGTCCCCGAAATCGAATGCGCCCTCTCCGGACCAGCCCAGAACGGGACGGACGCGGGTGTCGGCCGAGGTGATGACGAAACCTTCCGGTTCGAGGGAATGGATATAGGCCACGACCTCTCCCGTATCGCCGGTGAGCGGAGTGGTGCCTGTCACCCGCCGGGACTGTGCGATCTTCGCCGCGGCTGGTCCGGGATTGCCCGCGATAAAGGTTTCCGCAGCCGATCGGGCGAGCCGGGGGACCACCGGTTCCGCGGATACTGCGGGAGGGAACATGTTTGCGACTATGAGTGCGAATATCAGAGACACGCATGTATTCATTATGAGACTCCATACTGAAACGGCGGCCGGTATCCGGCTGCCCGGTATGATGGACGGCATGATGATTCATAGTTATGTTATTTCACATGAACGATCTTTTTGACACTGGATTCGGACCCGGCCTCAAGCCGCACGAAAAATATGCCCGCCGGGAGATTGTCCACGGCGAGATGATCCGTGTGCATGCCGGGACCGAGGAGGCCTTTGCGCATGGTCTCCACCACCTGGCCCTGTACATTATAAACGGTGACGACAACCGGTGATTCGACCGGCAAAGTGTATGATATGGTGACCCCGGCGTTGAATGGATTGGGAAAGGGCGCATGAAGAGCGAAAGCTTTTGGATGCTCAGCAATCCCCGTGGCCGTGTTCGCGGCGGCGTCGACCACAAGCGAGGTGGGCATTCCCGCGGTCACGGTGACATTCTCGGCAACGACCGGCGGTGCACCTTCTCCGATCATCGCCTCCACACGGTAGTCGTCACGGGCGGGGAGGGCATCGAATACAGCCGCGCCGTCATCACCGGTGATGAGCGCAAAGCCTCCGGGGTTTACGGTGACCGCGGCCCCGCCGACCGGTGTCCCGGTTTCACCGTCGGCGACCGTCACCTCGAGGGAACCCGTAAAAGCGCCGCCCAGGAAGTCCCCCGGCTGAAGGGCCGCCGTGCTGAACCTGACCTCGTCGACCACGGTCGGGTTTTCCACCGCGCCGAAATTTCCGAACAGAAGAATGCTGCGGGGAGATGACATGATGAGCTCGCCCGTGGGCGTCTCCCCCTCCAGTTTTCCATCGATATAGAGACGGACCGATTCACGCTCTCGGTATACGCCCGCGAAATGGACCCAGTCACCCTCTTCATACCTGCCGTCGAGCGCCCCGCCGACAGCGTTGATGTAGTCGCCGGAGTCTTCACCACGTATCGCGAAATGGGGAACGGACGTTTCCCAGAAACCGAGAATGAACCATGTGTCCCGGTAGCTCGCCGCGAACGCCTTCCGTTCGTCGAGACGGGTGATCCGCACCCAGGCCTCGACAGTGAAATCCCCCTCGCCGGGATAATAGACATCCATGCTTTCGCCGGGAAGAAGCCCGTTTCCCGCATGCAGGGAAATACCGCCGTCGAAGGGCGATGAAAGCCAGTCAGACCATTGCATATCGTAGTACAGATGATTGCCCCTGCCGCTGGCGTCCCTGCTGTCCTGGTCCAGATGA
>CAYNWJ010000020.1:0-4679 GCA_964400815.1 uncultured bacterium | reverse complement strand
GATACAATGCGACAGTCGGGTCAACAGCCGGCTCGAGAATGAACCGGAGCGATGTTCCCGGCTCCGCATCTCCGGTCCAGAGCCCGAAACCCGGCTTTTTCACCCGCACCGTAATCCGGTCGGCGGGCAGCATCGAAAAGGAGAACGCGCCGTCCTCACCTGTTTTCATGGTGTATCCGCCGGGCGAGACCGTAACATCGGCCCAGGGAACGGGTCTGTCCCCGGCATCGAGGACAACCCCCGAAAATTCGAGGAAGGACACGCCTTCCGGCGGCCTGATGTCATGAACAAGGGAAGACACCTCATCGTATGCATCCATATGCCCGATCGCATACCAGGCATTGGTTGCGCCGGAGTTTTTCCATCCCATGTTGATGTGATACATGTCCGCGCCGGAATCATAGCCGTCCAGCACAACCGCGTGTTTATAGGGCTCGCCCGCATCATCGATCCTGTCGTTGTCCTGAATTCCGAACAGGACGGGAAGACCGTCCCGGAGGTTCCCGCGGACGAGTTCCGCGTCTTCGGACCACGTCTCGCTGAATATCGCACCGTCGAAGCCGTATTTCCCCATGAGCTCTTCGTCGATATCAGCGCCCGAACCCATCGAGCTGTAATTGGTTGCCGCTTTTACACCGACCGCAAACAGGAGATACCCGATCTCTTCGACGGAACCGTCATAGGCGATATCGGCAAGCTCACTGTTCAGATCGTCGAACGAGGGGAACTCGAGCGCTTCCGCATCCTCGGGAATCCCGATTACCGGCAAATCGTGACTGTAATCCTCGGACACATATGCATCGCCGGAAGAAAAGCAGAGGGTTCGCGGAAAACGCCAGTAATTGCATATCTGCGCGACGGCGACGGCGGTGCAGCCGGCAAGCGAGCGTTCCCCTGTCCCGGGATCGACCGGACAGCGGCTGTTGAACACACCGCTCTGCCCCCATGCCGTCTGGATAAGGGGAGGCTGCGGGGTTACGGCCACGGGCTTGCGCGCCGGTATTCCCGCCACATACGATTTCCATGCCTCCTCGTTTTCCCTGATGCCGCCTGCGTTCCCGATGCCGGATGTCCCGGTCGCGTCGCGGCGTATCCGCATGTCGATACGCAGGAGACTGTGGAGCGGGCTTCCCTTGTCGGAGAGCGGGAACGTCCCCTCCAGGGAGTAGCCGAGCACCGGCCGGATACGCGTGTCCGCCGAGGTGATGACGAAGCCGCCGGGCTCGAGGGAATGGATGTAGGCGACAATTTCGCCATTACCGTTCATGAAGGGTTCGGTGCCGGACACTTCCACGGGACCGGCGATTTTACGGGCCGATTGGGCCGGCGCTGTGCGGATGAAGCATTCCGCCGCAGATCGGGCGTCCACAGGCAGGACCGGATCGGCTCCGGTGGTGGAAGCGGATGTCAGAAAAACAATCAAACTGGCTATGATGGCGGTGCATCTCATGAAATTACCCCGGTTTTTCGGCGTGGCGCGGAGATGGACATCCCGTTTGGCGGGCCGTGTCACATACTGATAGATTCATCACAATCCATATTATGCAAAAACGGTGCCTGTATTCAATCATCGTTCAGGACATGTGTAACAATCAGGGAGATGGGAACTTGCATATCGTCACCCTGAACGTGCGGCGGAGTACGGACCAGTGAGTGCTGACATATCGTCACGTGGAGCGACAGTATGGCCGATCCGGGCATCCGCAGCATGACCGGAAATGTGGAACGGCAGACGCGGCGCCATTCCCTGTTCCGGAATATCGAATGCCGCCGGCCGCGGGTGCGGGTGCGGTGAGAGAGGACACGATTCGAAGGTCAACACGAACCGGAAGTCAAAAAACCATGAAGATGTATTTCAGGGAAAGATACACGCCAACCCCTATGAAAACAAGCCCCGTAACCCGACGCGCCCATAACTCGAACGCGGTCAGCCTGTTGAAAAGAGCGCCGCGGAGACCGGGCGGAACGACAGTGCGAACAGGAACCCCGGGGAGGCCGCGCCCGCGACGCCCCCTCTTCCGGCGATCTTGTGTGCGGACGAACTCATCGAGGGTCCGGAGAATCCCGTACCTGTCAGTTCAAGCAGGAACATGCCGGCAAGGATCAGGAAGGGGCCGACTATCATGAGCATGTATTTCTGCAGGGTTTTGGAAACCGCCGGGATGGAGAAAATTCCCGCAACGACCACGGCGCAGACAACGACATATCCGGCGACCCTGCCCAGTGAACAGGCGATTCCCGAAAGAAGCACGCGGCGCGCGTAGCCGACATGCTTTCCGACAAAGGACACCGCCGCGATATTCATGGCCAGCGGGCAGGGGCTGATCGAGGTGGGCGCTCCCAGCCAGAGGGCCGGAACAAGGGCCGAAACAGGCGGCATCAGCCCTCCCCGCCCAGAAATGATGTCAGCTCGCCGGTCACATAATCGACGAATGCGTCACGATCATCGAGGAGATTCCAGACCTGGTCGAGGTTCTTCCAGGACACTTCCTTTCCCCCGCGATATCGCGACAGCACCACTGATTTGGTGAACAGCTTGTACCGGTCGATGAAATGGCTGTTTTCCCTGCTGTCAACCATGACGATCTTGAACACCAGACTCCCGTCGGCGAGACGGTCCGCGAAACCGCCCTCGACCGCCTCGCGCGTGAACATTTCAATTTTCACGCAGTTCGCGCAGCGCTGGTGGGTCATGAAATAGTAGACGACATCAATATCCGCATCGGGCGCGAGCAGTCGTGACGGGACCGGTTCGGAAACTTCTCCATCCGGAGGAGCACCGTTCATGAATGCCCTGACGCCGATGACTGTCATGCTTACCACGACGAACGCCAGGAGCGCCGCGGTCACGATCTTTTTTCCCATGATTCTCCCATCCCTTCCGGATGTGTGATGTTCGCTTGATCTCTTGATATACTATTCATTATATCATTATAGCACAAATGACATGGAGCCGTCAAAGTCTGCCAACACAACCAGCCGTAATCCGCGCCCGCCGTCAGGACTCCTCTTCAGCGTATCAGTTCCATGATTTCATTCACCGACGGCACGTTACCGACACTCTTCACCTCGCCGTCGACCGCCAGAGCCGGGGTCATCATGACGCCGAAGGAAAGGATGTCGTTTATGTCGGTCACCTTTTCGATCTCGCATTCCACGCCTGTCTCCCCGACCGCCTGTTCAACGGAAGCGGCCAGTTTTCTGCATTTCGGACACCCGGCGCCGAGGATCTGGATTTTTTTCATGGCATGTTCCTTATTATATGGGTAATGTATGGGTAAAGCTTGAGTGATTTTCATGGATATTTCAGATGTGTCGGATGAAAAAGCAACAAACGTCATGCATGTCCCGGCACCTGTGTCCTCTTCACTCCTCCGCCCGGAACCGGTCGTCAGCGCGGGACCTGCCGGAAGAGGTATCGAGCCAGCCAGCCCGTGCATCCGCAAAAACATCGAAAGCGGGAACATAGGGCTTGACGTCGATCAGGGGCGTTCCGTCGAGCATGTCCACATCGGCCACCCGTAGTTTGGCGCCCTCGATCCCGAGAAGCCGCACGGACGACATGCCGACCGGATTGGGACGGCAGGGTGCGCGGGTCGAGAAGAGGCCGTGCTCACGATCGTCCCTGAAGGGCACGACGGTCAATCGTGTCTCACAGGACCGGTCGAACCAGTACAAAAGCCAGATCCGCCCGAAGCCGTCGAGGTCCGCAAGTCCTTCGGCAAAATGCGGGTACAGTTCGACAGTTCCCTCGATGCCTTCGGAAAAGACCGGCTGGATGGGTGTCCCCTTCGATGCCATGAACGGGGTGTGAATGATTCCGATCGGCTCGATATTCATCGAATCCCTCCTTTCAGATCATATCATATATCATGCCGCTGATCGTCGCCATGACAACAACCAAAACAACGAACACAGCCGTTTTTTCGTGCCCATGATGCTGCGGATTACCAGCATGTTCGGCAGGCTCGGGGCGGGGCCGGCCAGAAGCAGGGCCAGCGAGGGCCCCTTCCCCATGCCGCTTCCCATGAGTCCCTGGAGAATCGGCACTTCGGTCAGCGTGGCGAAATACATGAACGTCCCCCAAAAATGAGGCGACGGAGTTGGCGGTGAGCGAGTTGCCGCCCACCGCAGCGCTCACTCATGCGGATGGTACCAATCCCACATCGCCGGATCGCCCGAGGAGAAATCCGGCGATGAGCTCACCGAAAAGAAGCAGCGGCAGAAACTGGACGGCACCCCCCCCACGATAATCCCAGCCACTCCCTCGTTCTGTCAGGCCCGGTCATGCCGATCAGGGAAAGTCCGGCGATGCCGACGACGAATGGAACGGGATGCAGTTCGGGAAACACGATCCATGCAGCAACAACGGCCGGGCCGGCGAGCCCCGCCTTCCACCAGGGAATGTCGAACCAGAGCGCCTGGACAACCGCGAACGCCGAGACGAACCCTGCGGTGACAAGCCATTTGTGCGTATAAACGAAATACCAGAACCCGGTGGAATCCTGCGGCTTTCCCCGGTTCGAGAACACAAGTATCCCGACCATGGACATGAAATACAAAGCATCATGCCACAGGGACGAACGGCCTCCGGTTCTGGCATGGCGAGCCCCGCCCCAATGCGGCAGATGCCCGCGAACTGGGGGGTACGGTGCACGAGCAGACGGCCAGGATCGTGC
>CAYNWJ010000019.1:0-20119 GCA_964400815.1 uncultured bacterium | reverse complement strand
GGAAGGTGGCGCGAAGCGACGGAAGGGGGCTTTGCAGAGAAAACAGCTGAATCATATGTTGCTTACCGAACTGGATACCCGGATATTGAAAAGGGATCTTTTTCAGGGAGGCCGCACTCACCCCCTGTCACTTCGTGACGTCCCCCTCTCTCGCACGCGAAAGAGGGAGAAAGGCAGACCCCTCCGGCTTCTTGCGAGATAACCCAGACTCCAACCTTCAGATTGTGTCGTTCGGCGTCTTCCTGGAAATGTCTATCCTGTGCCTGCGGTAGTGCTTTCGCACCTCGACCAAGCCCTCGATCACCTCATCGAGAAGCTCCGGCACGAACGAAACGCCCTTTTTCGTCGCCCGCGGCACACCTTCGCCGTCCTCGTGATACTGCCTGATCTCCACGAAGGGATATCCGCTCAGTTCGCATCTGCTGATGCGGATCGTGACATTTTCACGCTTGCGGATATCCTTGACACTGATACGTTTCGAACTTTCTTCCAACATGGCCGATGTCCCGTTCGCGAAAACCTTCCCGCGGCCGGACCGCCGTGGAACCGGCCCCGGTCGTCATTACGGTGTGATTTTTCGAGGATTTTGTCTTTCTTTACCGGATGCTTTCATTATATTAACCAGAGCGGAAAAACAACAGACTTTTTTCACTGACACGTGCTGTTCCCTGAATCAGGGGAGGATATCCATGAACCGCCTTACCCTCGCGGCCCTGCTCCTTTTCGTTCTCTGCGCCGGAGGAACCGCATTCGGCCAGGCGAGCCTCGACGGAACGCCCTACACGCCGGGTGTGGACGCCGAGATCGACATGTACATCAACTCCTGGAAACATTCCATGCCGCGCAGTTCCCACGGCTCGCTCGTGGAGCGCGACATCTTCACCCGCGGCGATCCGGACGACCCGCCGCGCAAGGGAGCGGTGCTCTCCTTCGTGAACCGCTTCTGCCATGCCACGCTTGCCGAAGGCGCGCAAACCTCTCCGACCGTTCTCGAGGGCGAGCAGGAACTGTTCTATATCATCGAGGGATCGGGGACCATTTCGACTGAAACGAGCGCTGCGGATCTCTCTCCGGGAGTGAGCGTCCTCATGCCGCCGGGGGTCGGGTTCACCATGCGTAACACGGGCGGCGGCGTCCTTGCCATGTATCTGGTGGCCGAGCCGGTTCCCGACGGTTTCAGGACCAACGCCGACATGCTCGTGGTGGACGAGAAGACCGTGCCCATCACCAGTTCGGACGCCCACTGGGTGGGGATCGTGAAATCACTGTTCACCACGGCGGACGGGCTGGGAACCCTCGAATCGGTCCTCGTCTGCTATTTCGATCCCATGACCTTCTTCCACCCCCACAGCCACATTCCCGGCTGCGAGGAGGTGTGGGCTGCTGTCGACAAGCCGATACACCTCTTTTTCGGCAAGCAGCTCCGTGTCCAGCAGCCGGGCGAGGCCTACCTGATCCCGCCCGACGGGAAGACGCCCCACGCCAATTTCAACGTCTCCGACACATCGGTGAAACTCTTCTATTTCGCCCGATACCGTGACCACGAGCTGCGGGAATGAGACGGCATACACCAGACAACCACAATCGATCGATACGACTTCACGGGAGGTAACGACATGAAACGAATGGCCGCAGCAGTGCTGCTCGGCGTCTTCATTCTCGGCGCGGCCGCCGGCGCCCAGACCCTGGACGGCAGTCCCTACACACCGGGCAAGGACCCCGATATCGACCTCTTCATCGCCAGCTGGAAGGATTCCATGCCGCAGAAGACCCACGGGTCGCTGGTCGAGCGCGCCATCTTCACGCCCGGCGACGCCTTGAACCCGCCGCGCAAGGGCGCCGTGCTGGAGTATGTCAACCGTTTCAGCTACGCCACCCTCGACGCCGGGGCCTCGACCATTCCGACCACCCTCAGCCGCGAGCAGGAGATATTCTATTTCGTGGAGGGGAAGGGCGTCATGAAGGCGGGAGGGAAGACGGCCGACCTCTATCCCGGCATCTGCATTCTCATGCCCTCGGACTTGGAATTCACCATGACCAGCACCGGGGACATTCCCCTTGCCATGTATCTGGTCAACGAGCCCACGCCCGATGGTTTCCGCCCCAACAGCGAAATGCTCGTCAGGGATGAGAACACCCTGCCAATACAGTCAACCACCGGCCACTGGTGCCACATCGTCAAGAACTTCTTCGAGACCGACGCCGGGCTGGGGACGCTGGAGCGCGTGCTCACCGTGGCGTTCGATCCCATGACCATCGGCCATCCCCACAGCCACGGGGAGGGGTGCGAGGAGGTGTGGACGGCGGTCAGCGGCACGAGCCTGGCGTTCATCGGCAAGCAGATCCGCGAACAGCCCCCGGGAACGGCCTACATGATACCGCCGGACGGCAACACGCCCCACGCCAACATCAACACGTCCGACAGGCAGATCAAGATATTCTATTTCGCCCGCTATCGTGACCACGAGGTGCGGAAATAGAAGCGGCATGCGGCGGATACGAAGCGGCATATAAACGAAAGAGGAGCACGGTATCATGACATCGAAGGAACGGGTGAAGGCGGTGCTCGCGGGCGAGGTCCCCGACCGGGTGCCCTGGGGCGAATGGGCGGTGGATTTCGACACCGTGTCGAAGGTCATCGGCCATGAGACCTTCTACCGCGCGAAGGCGAAATCCCAGATGGCGTTCTGGGAGGGACGTCGCGACGAGGTGGTCCAGAGCTGGAAGGAGGACGGCATCGCGTTCTTCAGAAAGATGGACTGCTTCGACATCATCAATATCTCGGCGATGGCCTCGAGCGTTGCGCCCCCGAAGGACGCTCCCTTCGAAAAACCCCGGAAGCTCGACGAGGGGACATGGGAATTCAGCGACGGCACGGTGTACAAGTATTCCGACGTCACCGCCGACCTGACGAAGATACACGACCCGTCGGTGGGGACGAGGGACTACTCACCCGAAGATTTCGAGGGAGAGCCCGTTGCCGAGCCGCCCGACGAGAGCTGTTTCGAGGTGGTGGACGCCATGATCGGCGAATTCGGCGGGGAGCGTTTCATGATGGGGCCCTCCGGCAGCGAAGTGGGCATTCACATCATCGGCGGTTCCTTCGAGGAGGGCGGCGGGGGGTTCGAGCACGGCCTCATGCAGTATCTCGACAATCCGGAGACGGTGAAGGCCGCGATACGTTTCGAGGTGGCGGTGGCCAACGCCCTCGACCGTCACTTCATACGGCCGGGCCAGGACGCTGTCGGGTGGGGACAGGATTTTTCGAGCACCCAGGGGCCCTTCATTTCGCCGGCCATGTTCCGTGAGTTCGTCCTGCCGGGCATCACCGCGCGGGTCGCGAACATCCACGACGCCCACGGCATCCCCGTGATGAAGCACGCCTGCGGGAACAACCACCTGCTCCTGGACATGTTCGCGGAGGCGGGATACGACGCCTACCAGTCTATACAGAGAAGCGCGGGAATGGATGTGGCCGACATCAAGGCCCGGTACGGCGGCAGGTTCGCGGCATGGGGCGGCATCCCGGTGGAGAACCTCGTGTCCGGCGCCGCCGATGATGTCCGTGATGACGTGCGGCGGGCCATGGATGACTACAAACCCGGCGGCAGGTACATCTTCGGCTCGACCCACTCGATCGCGGTGGGCACGAAATACGACAACTTCATGGCGATGGCGGACGAGTTCGAGAAGAGACGTGACTACCTCTGACGGCCCCGGTCCCCCGGGATGAGACCGGCGGTTCGTTCATGCCGGTTCACATGGTGTCGGTCGCCACGATCTCGCCCTCGACAACCGGGCGCTTGAGCTCGGCATAGAAAGCGTCGAGCACCTCCTTCCGCTGGGGCTTCGTGACGAGCCCTCCGATGACCGCACCGGCGAGACCGGCGCTGAGATAGCCGAGCATCTGCCAGGGCAGGGGCACCTCGATCCCCACGAAGAGATCCACCTCGCAGGCGACGAACACGGCCGCGGCCGAGAGGAAGCTGATCCACACGGCCCGCGGGTTCATGCGCCGCCAGACGATCCCCATCCAGAACGGTATGCCGAGGAGCGCGGGCAGCTTCCAGAAGAGCTCGAGCCCCGCCACGATCCCCGGAATATAGAACGCGAAGGCCAGTCCTCCCGCCACGATGCCCAGCGCGGACAGGCGGCCCACCGCGAGATAATGGGACTCGCTCTTTCCCCGTCCGAAATAGACGCGATAGATGTTGCGGGTGAAGATGCCCGAGGCGCTCACCATCATGGCGTCGCAGGACGACTGGACCGCCGCCAGCACGCTCGCCAGGAGAAGCCCGATCAGGCCGTGTGGCAGAAGCAGGCGCACGGCGCTGCCGAAGGCATGGTCGGGATTGTCCAGCGCGGGGAACAGCACGATGGCGCAGAGGCCGGTGAAGGCCCAGGCGATGGTGCAGAAACGCTTGACGAAGGTGCCGTAGGTGACCCCGATCCTGCTCTGCATTTCCGTGCGGCAGGAGGCGCTGATGGGGAGGGTGTGGGGATGGACGACCCAGTTGACGGCGGCGTTTATGACCACCATGGTGATGAAGAAGAGGGTGATCTCCCCGGGGGCGATGAGGCTGAACATGTCGTTCGGCTTGTGGGCGAGCCCGGCGTGAAGACCGCTGAATCCCCCCACCCGTATGAGCGCGAAGGGCAGCAGGATGAATGACAGCACGATCGTCAGGACACCCTGGAGCACATCGGTGATCACCGTCGAGACCAGTCCCCCCGCCATGCCGTAGGACACGAACAGCACGGTCATGCCCAGGACCGAGACGCCGAACGGTATGCCGCCGTCGGTGACCGCCTCGATCACCCTGCCGCTGGCCAGGAGCATGATGCCGATATTGAGCATGGTGACCAGAACACCCATGGCGGCATAGAGGGTGGCGACGCCCTGGTCGAAACGGCGTGCGAAATAATCGGCGGTTGTCACCACACGGAGCCTGCGGAGAACGGGGCCCATGATCCAATAGAAGGGTGTGACGAAGAGCCAGAGCCACTGGTACCATATCCCCGCCAGTCCCACCTGGTAGCACTTTGCGATGACTCCCACCGCCTGGTCCGAATGGGTGCCGGTGCCGAAATTGAGCATGGCAGTGAGAAACGTCCCGAAACGCCTGCCGCCGATGAAGAAATCACTGGTGTTCTTCACCGCCCGGCTGCTCCAGACCGCCACGACGACGAGGAACACGAGATAGATGAAGATGACCCCCAGGTCGATTGGGTGGATGCCGTACATGGATGTCCTTTCGGGGCAAATATCGGTTCCGTGAACGCCGTAAAATGATTACAATAGGATAATCACCGCCGGAAGAGCGGGCAACAGCAAAATCATCGGCGGCCGGGACCGCCCGGAAGACCCGCCCTGAGGGCTTCAGACATGAAATCCCCGGAGGACATGCGCACGGTGCCTGCACACGGGAACGATACAAACGCGGTCAGGGGGGTCCTGTACATGACCCTCACCGCCGTCCTCTTCGCGGCGACCGCCCTGCTGGTGGGCATGGCGGCGCGGACGGTCAAACCCTTCGAGCTCGTCCTCGTCCGGTATTCGACCATGATCGTCACCCTTCTCGCGCTGCGCCTTACTGGTGTGATCACCGTTCGGGCGGTCAACCGAAGGCTCCTGGTCTGGCGGTCTGTGGCGGCGGCCTTCAGCGGGGCGTTCTATTTTCTGGCGCTGGCGACCATCAGCATCGCCGAGGCGACCATGCTCAGGTTCACCTATCCCGTGTTCGCCATCGCCACGTCAGCCCTGCTCTTCCGCGAGCGGACCGAACGGACCGTATTCGCCACCCTCGCCCTCTCGCTCACCGGCGTTGTCATCCTGGTGAATCCCTTCGATTTCCAGCCGCAGATCGGCTATGCATGGGGGCTGCTGAACGCGCTCGCCGCCGGGATCAGCGTGGGACTGGTCAGAAAGCTCCGTGTGACGGACACCCCGTCGACCGCCCTTTTCTGGTGGAGTGTCACCGGATTCATCTTCTTCAGCCCGCTGTTCTTGACCATCGAAGTCATGCCCGATCCGCGGGGCGTCGCCTTCGCCGTGGCGGGCTCCCTCGCCGGACTGATGAGCCAGACCACCATGCTGAGGGGCTTCAAATACGCCAAGACCGGCGTGGCCTGCGTGCTCATGATGATGGAGGTGGCGCTGGCGACGCTCGGCGGGATCGTCTTTCTCGGCCAGGTGCCGAGCCCCGTCAAGCTCATCGGCGGCGCATTCATCATCGCGGGCGGCGTTCTCGTGATGCTGTCCGAAAACAAAAAGCGCATCGACCGAAACCGTGAAATGATTCGTAAGGAATCCTCATGACACATCATACGCCAAGCAAAGGAGCAGCCCCATGAAAGGAAGGACCGCCTTCACGCTTCTCGTCTGCCTCGTCATGTCCGCGGGCATGTCCGCCGCCCTCGAACGGCCGGACATGGAATTCAGGATATTCCAGTTCCCGAAGACCATGATCCCCCGCATCGACGGGGACACGGCCGACTGGGACATCGTACCCGCATCCTATGCCATCGGTTCCGACCAGCTCGCCGACACCGTGCAGGGCCACGGCGCCGACCTGGACCCGGACGATTTCTCCTGCACCGTCCGCGTCGGCTGGGTCAGGGGGCTCAACCGGCTCTATTTTCTCTATGAGGCCACCGACGACTACTGGAACATGTTCCCCCGGCGGGGAGACATTTTCGAGGTGGTGGTCGACGCCGACCTTTCGGGCGGACAGTTCATCAACAACGAACAGCTCGAGGGGGACTGGGCGGAGAACCATTTCCGTTTCAAGGGCGTGCACGCCCAGAACTACCACATCTTCACGCCGCCCGGCGAGGGCCGCGACTGGACCATGGTCTGGGGCTGCCAGCCCTGGATCAAGGACCTGCCCTGGTCGAATCACGCCTATGACTACAATTTCAGCGAGGGCGAGAGCGGACGGCTGGTGCTGGAATTCTGGATCACGCCGTTCGACTACGCTCCCTGGGAGGGTCCCGAGCGCGCCGTGGTGTCGAAGCTGGTCGAGGACACCATCATCGGCCTGTCCTGGTCGGTGCTCGACTATGACGAGAACAACGGGAGATACGAGGGATTCTGGAACCTGTCCCACAAGACGCGGATGGATTCGAACGCATCGTGCCAGGTGGCGTTCCGCCTCATGCCCCTGGAGAGCCGGTTCCGCAAGCCCATCGAGGCGCACTGGTCGTTCACGATCGTGGACATGGACCGCCGCATGGTGGCCTTCAAGGACGAATCCTGGGGTGACATCGATTCATGGCATTGGGATTTCGGAGACGGGACGACCTCGGAGGAGCAGAATCCCATCCACCGGTACGAAAAGGCGGGCGACTACATCGTCGAGCTGAACGTGAAGGGGCCCGCGGGCGAAGCGCGGCGCATCAAGGTGCGTGACGTGGCGGTGTGGTAGCGAAGGTCGGTGGATGGGGCTGGCGGACGGAGATACCCCCGCGAAACCTCCACAGTCCGCATCAGACGGCCCCGCCGAACCGCCCTTTCAGGGCGCCGGCGCCGAGGACGGCGAACAGGGTGACCGCGGCGACCATTATGATCGCCGCGCCGGAACTGAGATTGAACCGGTAGGAGAAAACGAGGCCGGCGCCGGTGAACACCGCCGAAAAAACGGTGGAAAGCGCCATCATTCCCGCGATGGAGCCCACGAACCGTTCCGCCAGATACTGGGGGATGGACAGGAGCGCGATGACCAGGATGAGCCCCACGGCCCTGATGGCGACGACCACCGCCAGAGACGCCAGCACGAGCAGGAGGAGATTGAGGAGCCTGACCGGAACGTTCCGGAGCGCCGCGAATTCCTCGTCGAAAGACAGGGCGATGAGCTGACGGTGGAAAACCGAGGCGAAGGCAAGCGACAGAACAGCCGCGGCTGACATGAACAGGAGGTCTCCCCGGGTGACCGTCATGATGCTTCCGAACAGGTAACTCATGAGATCGGCGCCATATCCCGGCGTCAGGTCGATGAACACGATCCCGGCGGCCATCCCGGTCGCCCAGACCGCGCCGATGACGGTATCCACACGGTGCTTCCGGCCGGAAGAAAGCGCCCCCATCACGAAGGCGGCGGCCACGGCGAAGATCCCCGCGCCGAACAGCGGCGGCAGCCCCGCGAAGAGCGCCAGGCCGATCCCGCCGAAGGAGGCATGGGCGACACCGCCGGCGATGAACACCATGCGGTTCACCACCAGAAGCGTTCCCACCACGCCCGCGACAACGCTGACCAGGAGCCCGGCGAGAAAGGCGTTTCGCATGAACTCGAAGGACAGCATCTCCATCATGGCGGTAAAACTCCCCTGAAATATTCGCGGCGGCCGACGATCATCCGGAATCCCCGAGAATACGCTCGATGACCTCCACCGGGCAGATGCGCCTGAGCGGTGTGCCGGATATGCGCTCGAGCAGTTCCGGTGTGATGTCGGGCGCATCGTGGACATGCAGGTCCCCGTTCACATAGGCCATGGACCGCGCGAACCCGAGAACACCGGTGACATCGTGGCTCGCGATGATGACGGTCATGGTTTCGTTCAGACGGCCGAGAAGCTCGAATATCGACCTCTGGCCCTCAATGTCGATGTTTGCCGTGGGCTCGTCCAGAACGAGCATCTCCGGCCCGGTGGCAAGGGCGCGCGCGATATACACCCGCCGGCGCTGACCGCCCGACAGGTCCCCGATGCGGCGATCCCCGTAACCGGCCATTCCCACCGTATCGAGCGCCTCCTCCACAGCGCGTTCGTCGCCGCCGTCGATGCGCCCGAACAATCCTCCCCGGCCCAGCCGGCCCATCAGGACCACGTCGCGCACACTCACCGGGATGCCCTCGCCGCCGCCGGTGTTCTGCGGGACATAGCCCATGCGAAGCGCGGCCTCACGGGCCGGACCGCCGAACACGCGGACCGTACCGCCGCCGGGGCTCAGACGGCCCAGAATGAGCTTCAGGAGGGTGGTCTTTCCCCCGCCGTTGGGGCCGATCACCGCCAGAAAGTCCCCTTGTCCGACTGCCAGGCGGACAACCCTGAGCACGGGTGTCCGGTCATAGGAAAACCGCACATTGTCCAGTTCGACGGCCGGTGTTTCCAAGGCATTGCCTCCTGTACGGCCACGGCGCGAGTGAGCGTCGACGGGCCGGTATGATTTTTCAACGGAGCGCGGCGGCGATCTTTACGGCGGCGGAACGCAGGTTTTCGTACCAGTCGGCGGACAACGGGTCGATGGCCGTGACATCACCTCCGATGGCGCGGGCGATGGTTTCGGCGCTTTTTTTCGAGAACTGGGGCTGAACGAACACGGTGTCGATGTCCTGTTCCTCCGCCATGCGTATCAGGGTGGCGAGCTCGGCGGGCTTCGGCTCCTTGCCCTCGATCTCCACGGTCACCTGCTCGAGACCGTACGCATCGGCCAGGTATCCCCAGGCCGGATGAAAGACAAGAAAACGTTTGCCCCCGCTTCGTGAAAACAAATCCCGCAGTTCTGTGTCGAGGGAGTGTATGCGTTCCGCCAGTTCGCGGTGTCTCTCGATAATGGCGTTCCTGCGCCCGGGGAGCAGTGCGGCGAGGGCTTCACTGATGTTCTCCGCGATGACGAGGGCGTTGGCGGGAGACAGCCACACGTGCGGGTCCGTGAGTTCATGGTCGTGGTCATGTTCATGGCCGTCACCGGAAGAATCTTCGTCTTCGTCATGGTCATGGTGATCGTGATGGTGATGGTCACCGGCCATGGAAATGCGCCTGACCCCTTCCGCGGCGTCGACCACGCGCATGGACGGGTTCACGGCGCGGAAACGGGGAAGCCAGGCGCTCTCGAACGAGGACCCAAGGAAAAAATAAACGTCCACCTCCGCCAGGCGCGCCAGATCGCGTGGTTTCGGTTCGAACAGATGGGGATTCGATCCGGGGGGCGCCATGACGGTCACCACAACATCGTCACCGCCGATCTGCTCCACGAACCACGCCAGCGGAGGGATGCCGACCGCCGCTCCGAGCGCCGTCTCCCCGCTATATGCCGTTACGGGGTTGATTGCGCAGAGCATGCCCATGACAAGCATGACCGCGGTCATCGATTTCTTCATCGTTCCTCCTTCTGCCTGCATGCGCGGCAAATGCCCGTGAACGTGATCGCTATCTCCCTGACCTCTGCCGGACCCGCGTATCGGACGATGTGCTTCCGGTCGCCCGAGGCGAGGGAGTCCAGGCATTCGATTTTCCTGCACCGTTCGCAGCGGAAGTGGGGGTGGACGGGATTGTGACGGCAGGCGATCTCGTACAGCCGCACGCCGTCGGCGCTTTCCACCTGGCGCACGACGCCGGCATCCTCGAATGACGACAACGTGCGATACACCGTCGCAAGATCCACGGACATCCCGCCGCTGACCTGCTCGTACAGGTCATGGGCCGAAAAAGGGGCGTCACGCTCCATGATGGCCGCAAGCAGGGCGCGTTTACGCGCCGTTGCCCTGACATTGCTTTCCCTGAGAAGTGTCGACGGATCGCAGTGTTCCATGAAACCAATATACTCTTTCTGCAAATCGTTTGCAAATGAAACTGCCTTTATCCGGAACTGCGGCGGCTCTTGTCTGCACATTATACATATGATATATGGCTTCATCGATGCTGTTCGCTGGTAACTGGCAATCCCCATTCTCCAGAAAACCCAACGGATAACACATACAAGTTGGAATATTATGGTGTTTTATACAATATTCGCGCAAGAAAAGTTTCTTTGAAAATCTGTCGGAAACACAAGTAATCGATGCTGGCGCCGATGAAAGAATGACGATTGACCGTACGCCGTTTGAACCATGATTAATGGGATGAAAGGATTGACAGGATTGTAATCGAGGTTCATCCCGTAATCCTGAAAATCCAGGTTCAGAAACTGAAAAACCTCGAAATAATAAGTTTGTGCTGAAAAACGGGGGATTGCCAGGACAGTATTAACCCTTGACGAATTCGCGGAAGAATATGTACATTGTGCAGGTATCGTTCCCCGCGAATTCACTCAGCAGCGCGGAACACGTTATGAACCCATGCCGGGACGAGTTCATGGACATACCGGAAAACAAGCATTCGGCGGACGAAGGGCGTGTCCGGCGTGAACTGGAGAACACGCGGGCCAGCTTTCGCTCGATCGTCGAGAAAATGCCAGACGGAGTGATCGTAACCGACACCGATGGACGCGCGCTTTTCCTGAACAATGCGGCCAGAGAGCTTTTCGGTCTGGACGGCGGCGACATCATCGGACAGACCATCGGCCTGCCGCTGGTCACCAGGGAACATGCCGACATCGATATCATCAGGCGCAACGCCGACCCTGCGCCGGGCGAGGCTGAGCTCAGGCATGTGGCCGTTGACTGGGAAGGGCGCGAGGCGAACATGTTCATCGTCCGCGATGTCACAGAACAGCGGCGCTCGCGGAAGGAGCTGGTCCGGCAGAAGGAATACCTCCAGTCCATCATCGACAACATTCCCGTCATGATCGCATTTCTGGAATCAGATATGAAAGATGTCAAGGTCAACAAGGAATTTACCCGGCGTCTCGGCTGGACACAGGAGGATGCCGATACGCTGGATCTGATGGAAGTCTGCTGCCCCGACGAGGAATACCGGAAAAAAGTGGTTGAATACATGAACAGCGCCGAGAAGGGCTGGCATGATTTCACCGTCACGGCCAAGAGCGGCGAAACGGTTCACAGCATCTGGTCCAATCTGCGCATGTCCGACGGCGCCCTCGTGGGCATCGGCGTCGACTTGACCGACCGTATTCGCGCGGAAGAGGAACTGAAAGAGGCCATGAGGCGGGCAGAATCGGCCAGCAGGGCCAAATCCGATTTTCTTTCGAACATGTCCCACGAGTTCAGGACCCCGCTGAACGGCATTCTTGGCATGGCGCAGCTTCTCAAATCGACACAGCCGGACGATCTCTGCGCCAAGCACCGTCATTTCGTTGACCGTATCGAGGAAAGCGGCAAGCATCTGCTGACCATGATAGAGACGATTCTCGACATCGTGAAAATCGACGGCGGCGAGCTCGAGATGAACGTCGTGGAATTCGCTCCCGCGGATATTGCGAAGGAAACCCTGGAGCGTCTCTCTTCCGAAATCACGGACAAGAACATCGCCGCCGAGATTCATGCGCCCGCGGGTATCATCGTCAGGACCGACCGGGAGTATTACAAGACGATCATGTTCAATCTTGTCGAGAACGCCGTAAAATTCTCCCACCAGGACAGCACCATCCGTATCGATGTCGAAGCGGTCGACGGGGGTGTCAGACTGAGCGTGGCGGACGACGGCCCCGGCATCACGGACGAGCATCGGGACCATATCTTCGAAAACTTTTTCCAGGGGGACAGTTCGAGCACGAAACGGAGCAAAGGAATCGGCATGTCTCTCGGCATCACGAAAAAACTCGCCGAGGTCCTGGGCGGAACCCTCACCTTCGAAAGCGAACACGACATCGGCACCGCGTTCTTCTTCTTTCTTCCCGGCGAGGGGAGCGTATCGACAGACCCGGAAAAACACAACGCCGGAAAACAGGACACGCCGGACACCGATGTCCAGCCCGTGATCCTCCTCGTGGAGGACAACCTGCTCAACGCTGAAGTCATCATGTATCTCTTCCAGGAAAACGGATGCCGTGTGGTGCACGTGGAAAACGCGCGCGAAGGCATCGAATACGCCCGCAGCGACCCGCCGGCGCTCATCCTCATGGACATCCAACTGCCCGGCATGGACGGGATAGAAGCGCTGAAGGAACTGCGCGGGGACGGTCGGACAGCCGGCATCCCGGCGTTCGCCCTCACTGCCTATGCAATGAAAGGCGACCGGGAGCGCATCCTCGCCGAGGGATTCGATGAATACGTGACCAAGCCCATCGACGCCTCCTCGCTTCTCGATCTCGTCCGGAACTACATCGGGCGCTGAGGGGCGTCAGACAATATACCATGACAGAAAAGAGGAGCCGCCGAAACGACTCCTCTTCCGGGAGGGACCGGATTGCGGGGAATTGTCACGAGCCCGCTTTTTCGAGTGTGACTCCCTCGCTTTCCAGCTTCTCGATATATGTTCCGGGATCGGCCTTCACCTTTTCGATGCAGCTCTCACAGCAGACGTAGATGCGCTTTCCCTCGACATCGGCATAGAGGCTTTTGTCGATCTTTCCGCCCATCACCGGGCATGTCGTCTGGGGCGCCGGTGTCTTTTCGAGTGTGACGCCCGCCGCCTCGAGCTTTCCGATATATGTTCCGGGATCGGCCTTCACCTTTTCGATGCAGCTCTCACAGCAGACGTAGATGCGCTTTCCCTCGACATCGGCATAGAGGCTTTTGTCGATCTTTCCGCCCATCACCGGGCATGTCGTCTGGGGCGCCGGTGTCTTTTCGAGTGTGACGCCCGCCGCCTCGAGCTTTCCGATATATGTTCCGGGATCGGCCTTCACCTTTTCGATGCAGCTCTCGCAGCAGACGTAGACGCGCTTTCCCTCGACATCGGCATAGAGGCTTTTGTCGATCTTTCCGGCCATCACCGGGCACGTCGTCTGTTCGGCCGCCATGGCATCGACGCCGGTGAACAGCACCGCTCCGATCATGATCATCGCCGTTAGTATCACATTCAATTTCCGCAGCATGTCGAAACTCCTTTCAAAACAACGCTATTATCTTTATATTGTAAATAACGCCAAAACAACGATATGGAACCTTTTCCCGTTGTCGCTCGTTCAAGCAGCAACTATTATTATAAACGCGATAGGAATAGTATAGTTTCGTTGTTTTTTCAACGGTGGTGTGAAAGATGAAGATGCCGGGACCAACACTCTTCGCGGGCGTTGTTTCACTTCTTGTTCTCGGGGCTGGATGTAGCACCAGACAGCCGGCGATGTCAGCCCGCGAGGGATATGAAGCGGCGGTGGCCCGTTCTGCAACAGTGAGGCATTCCGATTCACCGGAGACTCTCCCGGCCGCCGCCGGTCTCGAGGACCTGCTGGTTTACGCCGCCGGACACAACGCCCGAATCGAGGCCGCGTTTTACCGCTGGCGTACGTCGCTCGAAAAGATCCCACGGGCCTATGGTCTTCCTGACCCACGTCTCTCGTACACATATTATCTGGAACATGTCGAGACCCGCGTGGGACCGCAGCGTCACGCCCTCTCCATCACCCAGACCTTCCCCTGGTTCGGCAGGCGCGATCTCGCGGGCGATGTGGCTTTGGGGGAAGCGGATGTGCTCCTGGAGCGGCTGCGGGCTGTCGAGCAGCGGGTTTTTTACGATGTCAGGACGGCGTTTTTCGAGTACGGGTTCGTTATGCGTTCCCGCGGGATCATCGGGGAAACGCTGGAAATCGCTGAGGCGATCGAGGATCTCGCCCGGAGGAAGTATGCTTCCGGCGCGGCTTCGTACGCCGATATTCTGAGGGCGCAGATGAAGATCGACCGCCTCAACGACCGGCTCGCGGGTGTCATCGACCAGCGTGAACCGGCCGCCGCGGACCTGAACGCCGCCCTCGACCGCGAGCGGGGAGCCTTCCTCCCCGAAGCGGCGGCGCTGCCGGACGAAGAACCCATGCTCACCGACGATGAATACCGGGAAATGCTGGCGCGCGCCAATCCTGAGCTCGCCGCCCTCGCCGCCGCCGCCGTGCGCGAACGGCGTTCCATCGATCTGGCGAAAAAAGAGGGAATGCCGAACATCACCGTGGGCGTCAACTATATCGAGACCGGCGCGGCGAGCATGCCGAACGTTGACGACAGCGGCAGGGACGCGGTCATGGGCATGGTGGCCGTGAACATTCCCCTCTGGCGTGAGAAATACCGTGCGGGAGTGCGGGAGTGCGCGAGGCCGAACACCGTCACACCGCCTCCAGCCTGGAACGGGAGGCCCGGGAAACAGACCTCCGGGCAGAACTGGAGCGGGCCCTGTACCGGTATCGCGACGCCGAACGCAGGATGGCCCTCCACCGGGATTCACTGATACCGAAGGCGCGGGAGACACTCCGGGCGCTCACGACAGGCTATGAATCCGGGAAGCCCGTCTTTTCGGAAATCCTCGAGACCATTGACACGCTGCTGGAATTCGAACTTGCACTGGCGCGCGCAGAAACCGACCGCGCGAAACAACGCGCCGCGATCGAACTTGTCACGGGAGGGAAAGCACGGAACGGTTTGGAAACGGGAAAGGATCGATGACAGATGAAGATCGGGAACATGACATATCAGACACTGAAAACATACGGTATCCGGCTGCTTGTCGTTCTGGGAATCCTCGCCGCTTTTGTCGCGGGATGGAAGCTGAGCGGCATGCTGGGACCGCCGGAAGCCGAACACGAACACCTTCCGGCCGGGGAAGAGGCCGCCGTGGAGGAATGGACCTGCTCCATGCACCCGCAGATACGTCAGCCGAATCCCGGTCAGTGCCCGATCTGCGGCATGGACCTCATACCGGTCGTTTCCAATTCCTCCGGGGCCGGCTCTTCTCCCCGGGAACTGAAGCTTTCCCCGGCCGCCGCCCGGCTCGCCGAGATATCCGTCACCCCCGCCGAGCGCCGGACAGTGACGAAAGACATCCGTCTCACGGGCAGGATCGCCTGGGACGAGCGGAGGTTTTCCGCGGTCACAGCCTGGTTTCCCGGCCGCATCGACCGGCTCCATGTGGAGGTCACCGGGGAAGCGATCGTCAGCGGCGACAGCATCGCGGACATATACAGTCCCGAGCTCAGGACCGCCATCGACGAGCTCATCCTGGCCAAGCAGAGGCTCGCACATTCCGGCAGGACATCTTCACGGGATTCCCGGCAGGCCTCCCGCACGATCGACGCCGTCCGTGAGAAGCTCCGGCTGCTGGGTCTGACCGCAGCGCAGATCGATCATTTCGAGGATATGGAGCGGCCGGGCGACCGCATCACCCTCACCAGCGACGCCGCGGGGATCGTAACCGAACGGGCGGTCGTGGAGGGTGAATACGTTTCGACAGGCGGAAAGCTTCTGACCGTGGTCGATCCCGACACCGTGTGGGTGTTCCTCGATGTGTACGAAAAGGACCTGGCTTGGATCCGCACCGGTCAGACCGCGACCCTGACAGTGGAAGCTTTCCCCGGAGAGGAATTCGAGGGCGCCGTCGCCTTCATAGATCCCGTGCTCGAAGACAGGACGAGAACGGTCGAAATACGCATCGACGTTCCGAACCCCGGGGGAAGGCTCAGGCCGAACATGTTCGTCCGGGCCGCCATTCACGCCGAACCTCCGGATGATCTTTCCGGCCGCCCCCTCGTCATACCCGACACGGCGCCCCTCGTGACGGGAAAGCGGGCCGTGGTCTATGTGGCCGATCCTGATCGCGAAGGGGTCTACACGGGACGGGATATCGTTCTGGGCCACCTCGTCGGCGGCAGCTACATCGTCCACGAGGGGCTCTCGGAGGGAGATCTCGTGGTGACCAACGGCGCCTTCAAGATCGACAGCGCCATACAGATCCTTGCCGGCCCGAGCATGATGAATCCCGGTGAGGCCGTCATGCACGATCACGGCTCCATGCAGGGTGTTCAGATCGAGAACCGTCTTCCCGGAGACATCAGCGGCGAAACCATCGGCGCGCCGGGGACCGCCTATGACGTTCCCGAAACGTTCCTCGCACAGATGGACAGCGTGTACGCCGCCTATTACCGCGTGCAGTACGCCCTCAGCCACGACTCGCTGGAGGACGCGGTATCGAACGCGCACGATGTGATGCGGGCCCTCGAAGGCGTGGACATGGCCCTTCTCGACAATGACCCCCATGTGGCCTGGATGCAGAAGCTGGGAACCATGCGCTCGAGCCTTGAGGCCATCACTGCGGCGGACGGCATCGAAACGGCGCGCGCCGCCTTCAAGCCGCTCTCGGACGCCCTGATCGCCACGGCGAAGATGTTCGGAACGTCGGGAAACATACCCGTGTATCGTTTCCACTGCCCCATGGCATTCGACAACGCGGGATCGGACTGGCTCCAGGGCACGGACGACCTGGAAAATCCCTGGTTCGGTTCGTCCATGTTCAAATGCGGGACGCTCGAGGAAACCATAAGCGGCGGCGCGGATCACACACATGAGAACGACTGATACGGGACGACGGGACGGGACGACATGAACACACCACCTGCACACGAAACCGAGCGGAATGTTCTGGACGCGATCATCCGCTGGTGCCTCGACAATCGGCTGGTCATCGCCGTCGCCGTTCTGGTCGTCATAGGCTGGGGCCTGGTGGTGGCGCCCTTCGACTGGGACCTCGGCGGTCTTCCGCGGGATCAGGTCCCGGTGGACGCAATTCCCGACATCGGCGAAAACCAGCAGATCGTCTTCACCGAGTGGACCGGCCGCTCTCCGCAGGACATCGAGGACCAGATCACCTATCCCCTGACCGTATCGCTTCTGGGCATTCCGGGTGTGCGGACCATCCGCAGTTTTTCCATGTTCGGGTTCTCCACGGTCTATGTCATCTTCGAGGAGGGCGTGGATTTCTACTGGTCCCGTTCGCGCCTGCTCGAAAAGCTCAACAGCCTGCCGCCGGGCACGGTCCCTCCCGGTGTGCGTCCCACCCTCGGGCCCGACGCCACCGCGCTGGGACAGATATTCTGGTACACCCTCGAAGGGCGTGACAGCGAGGGCAACCCCGCCGGCGGCTGGGACCTTCACGAGCTCAGAACCATACAGGACTGGTATGTCCGATATGCCCTCATGTCGGCTGACGGCATCAGCGAGGTGGCGTCGGTGGGCGGCTTCGTCAAGGAATACCAGATCGACGTGGACCCCGACGCCCTGCGCGCCCACGGCGTGACGCTCGCACAGGTCGTCGAGGCGGTCAGGATGTCCAATCGCGACGTGGGGGCCCGCACCATCGAGATCAACCGCGTCGAATACCTGGTGCGCGGCATCGGCTTCGTGAAGAGCCTCGAGGACCTGGAAAACTCCGTGGTGAAGGCCGATGACAACGTTCCCATCCTGCTCGGGCACGTGGCCACGGTATCCCTGGGGCCGGCCCTCCGCCGGGGCGTGCTTGACAAGGGCGGAGCGGAGGTCGTGGGGGGCGTGGCGGTCGTCAGGTACGGCGAGAATCCCCTCACCGCCATCAACAGCCTCAAGGAAAAGATCGCGGAGATATCACCCGGACTGCCCTCGAAGGTGCTGCCGGACGGCCGCGAGAGCACGGTGACCATCGTTCCCTTCTACGACCGCACGGGGCTGATACACGAAACCCTGGGAACGCTCAACACGGCGCTCACCGAGGAAATCCTCATCACGGTCATCGTGATCCTCATCATGGTCATGCACCTGCGGAGTTCGCTCCTGATCACCGGTCTTCTGCCGCTGGCCGTGCTGATGTGCTTCATCGCCATGAAGCGGTTCGGCGTGGACGCCAACATCGTGGCGCTCTCCGGCATCGCCATCGCCATCGGCACCATGGTCGACATGGGCATCGTCATCAGCGAGAACATCCTCAAGCACCTGGACGCGGCCGGCGAAGATGACAATCCACTCGAAACCGTCTTCCGTGGGACAAGCGAGGTGGGAACCGCGGTCCTGACCGCCGTATCCACCACAATCGTGAGCTTCCTCCCCGTCTTCACCATGGAGGCGGCCGAGGGCAAGCTCTTCCGCCCCCTCGCCTTCACCAAGACATTCGCCCTGCTTTCCTCGGTGATCATCGCCCTCACGGTCATTCCCGCCTTCGCCTCAGTGCTGTTCACCTTCCGGGTGCGCAGGAGGCTGCTCAGGCGCGTCATTCTCGCGTTGCTGCTCATGGCGGGCATCGCCGCCGGGATCATCGTGACATGGTGGGCGGGTCTCATCGTGCTCGGCATCGCCCTGTTCCACCTCATAGGGGACTATGCGTCGCCGACAGCGGCTCGATGGATGGGACGGGCCGCGACAGTCCTGATAGCGGCTTTCGTCACCGCGGCGCTCGGACGGTATTGGCTGCCCCTCGGTCCGGAGAACGGCGTGTTCCGCAATGTTCTGTTCGTGGGCGGCATCGTGGCCGTTCTCCTGGGTTTCATGCAGGTGTTCCAGTTCTTCTATGCGGACATCCTTTCCTGGAGCCTCAGGCACAAGACACCGGTCATCATTTTCCCGTTCGTGGTGATCACCTTCGGCCTCACGGTCTGGCTGGGATTCACCACGCTGTTCGGCTGGCTGCCGGACGGGGTGCTCAGGTCGAGACCCGTGTCCGCGATCGCGCATGCGTTCCCGGGGGTCGGTCGGGAATTCATGCCGCCCCTGGACGAGGGCTCGTTTCTCTTCATGCCCACGACCATGCCCCACGCCTCCATCGGCGAAGCACACGACATCCTCCGCAAGCAGGACATGGCCATCACGGCCATCCCGGAGGTCGAAACCGCCGTGGGGAAGATCGGACGCGTGGACAGCCCCCTCGACCCGGCCCCCATATCCATGGTGGAAACGGTCATCAGCTACCACCCCGAATTCGTCACCGATGAGAGCGGCCGGCGCATGACGTTCCGGTACGATCCCGGCGGCATGGATTTCTTCAGGAACAGGGCCGGCGATCCCCTTCCCGCTCCCGACGGCAGTCCATACAGGGTCAGGGGCGAATATCTCCGGGACGATGACGGCGCGCTCATTCCCGACGAGGACGGCATGCCCTTCCGGCTCTGGCGCACGGCGCTCGATCAGGAGATCAACCCCGGCAGGGATGCATGGGACGGCATCCAAACGCCCGACGACATCTGGCGTGAAATCGTGGAGGCGGCGGATGTTCCCGGTGTCACCTCCGCGCCAAGGCTTCAGCCCATCGCGGCCCGCATCGTGATGCTCCAGAGCGGTATGCGGGCGCCCCTCGGCATCAAGATCAAGGGCCCCGACCTGGCCGCCATCGAGGACGTGGGGCTCGAACTGGAGCGTCACCTCAGGGACGTACCCGCCGTGGAACCATCTTCGGTCATCGCCGACCGCATCGTGGGCAAGCCCTACCTGGAAATACGCATCGACCGTGAGGCGGCGGCCCGGCACGGCATCATGCTGGACCGGGTGCAGCAGGTCATCGAAACCGCCGTGGGAGGACGGCGCATCACCACCACGGTCGAAGGCCGCGAGCGCTACCCCGT
>CAYNWJ010000018.1:0-20873 GCA_964400815.1 uncultured bacterium | reverse complement strand
AATCGTAACCAAAATTATTATGATTGCTATAATCCTCATTTTCACAACCTTAGAAAAATTTCTTAAACTGAAGCATAATCAGCAATTTCCGGTTAGGAATTTTCTGGCTGAGACCTTTAACAAATACGGAAAAAAGTATCTACCAATCCAAAATACATCATCCCCTCACTTCGCCAACAGCGCCTCCGCATAGGCTTCCGGCTCGAAATCACGGAGGTCGTCGATGCCCTCCCCCACGCCCACGAGCTTGACCGGAATGCCGAGCCGGTCGACGATCGAGACGACGATGCCTCCCTTGGCGGTACCGTCGAGTTTGGTGAGGGCGATGCCGGTGACATTCAGTTCGCGCTTGAAGATCTCCGCCTGCGCGAGGGCGTTCTGTCCCGTGGTGGCGTCGAGAACGAGGAGCGTCTCGTGGGGAGCCGACGGGTCCGTGCGGGCGATGACATTCCTGATCTTGGCGAGTTCGGCCATGAGGTTCTTGGAGGTATGCAGCCGCCCGGCGGTGTCCACGATAACCACGTCGTTGGACCGGGCGCGGGCCCGCATCATGGCGTCATAGGCGACAGCGGCCGCATCGGCGCCGATGGTCGATTTTACGAAATCCGCGCCGGACCGGTCGGCCCACACACCGAGCTGCTCGATGGCCGCAGCCCTGAACGTGTCGCATGCCGCCAGGAGCACGGAGCGTCCATCGAGCGAAAACCGCATTGCCAGCTTGCCGATGGTCGTGGTCTTCCCGGCGCCGTTGACCCCCACCACGAGCATGACATGGGGGCGTGCGGCGCCGATTTCCAGACGGGCGGCGGCGTCTTCCCGGCCGATGATCTCGAGAATGGTTTCCTTCATGACGCCATACGGGTCTATCTCCCGCCTGCCGATCTCTCCCGCGCGTTCGCGGAGTCGTTCCACCACGGCCTCGGCGGCATGAACTCCCAGGTCGGCCTCGTAGAGCACTTCCTCCACCTCGTCGAGCACATCGTCGGTGATGTGGCGCCGAAGGGAAGGATGCTTTCGAGGGAGCCGATGATGTTGTTGCGTGTTTTGGCAAGGGATTCCTGTATTTTTTTGAAAAAATTCACAGCCATGCTGCGCAGTTCTCCTTTTTCATGTCTCGTTTGATGGAAAAGCCGGGGATTGGAATACACTCATATCCTGAGGCGCGATGGACGCCGGTCTTACGGCATGGCGCAACCGGCCGGGACCGCGCCGATCACTCCGGGGACGGAGCAGTGTTGATGCGGTTCTTGCCGCCTCGCTTGGCCTCGTAGAGGGCCTGGTCCGCCATCTCGAGGAAATCCTGGGGAGTGTCTATCTTGACATTGGGAACGGTGGCCAGCCCCATGCTGATCGAGCTTCTGAACGAGTTCCCGTTGATATTGAATTCGTATTCGGAAATACGCATCCTGATGCGCTCCGCCATGTTGTAGGCGTTTTCGGCGTTCGTCTGGGGCAGGAGGATCACGAATTCGTCCCCGCCGTACCGCGCCAGCACATCGGAGTCACGGGACGCCTTGCGGAGGATTTCCCCCACGATCCTGAGCACCTCGTCACCCACCGGATGACCGTAATTGTCGTTGAATTTCTTGAGATCGTCGAAATCCGCGACAATGAGGGAAAGGTAGGAACCATAACGGCGGTATCGTTCGAATTCCTGGGTAAGCCGATCATGAAAGGCCCGGTGATTGAGCAGACCGGTGAGCCCATCGGTCAGGGCCAGGAGCTTGGTATCGCGATGCAGGGTCGCATTGGCCAAAACCCGTGAAACCCGCGAGGAGATAATATACAGAACGTCCTCGAAATCCTCCGAACGGTCGCCGAAATCGCCGGTCACCCCCAGAACGCCGCTGATGGTGTTTTCGATCAGGATGGGGGCAAAGATGTCCTCGAGGCCCGCGATGGATCCCCCGGCCTCTCCCTCTTCCACCTCCGAGGTCCTCGAAACACGGACATTGTAATCATCGTCGGCGGTCTTGTTCGAGAAACTTTCCAGCGCGCCCCGGCACTTTCCCTCCAGTTCCCCGAGCATCGGCTTGTCGATGGGCGACGGGGAATAAAAGACCATTTCGCGGTTTATCTTGTCATGGAAAAAGAAGGAATAATACGATGCGGGAATGATCTCGGCGATCCCATTGAGAATCGAGTCCCCCAGCATGTCGATATCGATGGTGAGATTCAAGAACTGCGAAAGCTTGTCCAGGTTCAGAATCGTTTCCATGTGATTCTTGAGAACGGAATCGTCACCGCCGATCGCCTGCTTCAGGCGCTCGGTTTTCAAATTCAGGCTGCGATTCGCGAGCGCGGCGCGGGTCTGAACGCGTATGTCGGAAAAAGAAATGGGTTTCTGGATATATGACGTGGCGCCATAGTGCAGGGTGGAAAGCACCGTTTCCTCACTGCCGAAACCCGTGACGACAATTATTTCGGTGGAGGGATGAAGCCGCTTGGATTTACGGAGGATGTCAACGCCGGATACCGTGTCGAGCTTCAGATCGACGAACATGAGATCGTAGTCATAGTTTTCGAGCTCACCGAGGACCTTTTCACCGTCCGTCTCGAACTCGGATTCATAGCCGATGAAATCGAAAAAGTCCTTGAAAAGATTGCAAATCTCGACTTCATTGTCGACGATCAGTATCTTGGGGTTGCCGGCGTTCATGCCATTCCTTTTGAATGGGTTAATACATCGATATTTCCAAGAAGAACAAGGACATCTTAATATACATGCAGGAACGGACCGATGAAAGCAAGTTTTTTTTGCGAATCCCGGATCGATCCCGGATTTTCCGCCAAATGAACCACCAGGGAGTGAAGTCCGGGGTATCAAACCAATGACGATATAATCCCTCCGTCACATGCGTGACACATCCCCCCACAGGGGAGGCGGGATACAGCAGGCGACGGTGCTTCAGGTTCACCCTGTCAGGGGGCATACGGTCGAAGATCGAGGGAGGTTATTATGAACCCGGAGGAAACTCAGGGGGATTTCCCAATTCAATGCGCACCGTATCCCGAACCTCTGTCCGCAAGCCGAAGGGCCAGGCCCCTGATCACCGCCGACGAAGCCCCGATACCATCGGCAGCGGCGAGAAAAAGGAGGGGACGCAGGGTCCTGAGCCGTTCATAGGAGACGAGACGATCCGCCAGGAACCGCCCGGTGATGGACGGAGAGCGGGCGCCCGCCGCCCCGGCCCTTTCACCGTATCCATCCGGCAGGAGACCATCGAGCGCACAAGCGGCGACACCGAGAGCGCGTCCCGTTCCCCACTGCCGTATGATGTCCTGCTCCGTTCCATCGAAGGAAATGTTTTCAAGGCACCAGGCGATGTCTGCCAGCCATTTCGGCTTGTGGAAATACTCCTTCACCCCATGCGCGGTCAAATAGGACACGAGATCTGCGAATGACATGAGAAGCCTGTCCCCGTCCCGGACCGCCCGCTCGAACACCACCTCGAGCTTCACGCCGAACAGGGCATTGTGCAGGTGGTTTTCACGGTTGATGATATCCCAGTGGACCTCGACGAAGAGGGGAATGTCATCATCGGTGAAAAATGTCATATGCGAACCACTGAAACATCCCTGGTAATGGAGTCCCGCGTTTTCCAGCAGGCCGCCAGCCGTTTCGATGTCGGCGGCTGGAACCAGGATGTCCACGTCCTGCATGGTCGCGAACATGCCCCGCGCTCCGGCCGCCAGGCGCGGATCGCATCCCTTGAGGGGCAGATGGCGGATCCCTCGGACGCTGAGTATTTCGGCGACACGGTCATACAGGCCGGCCAAAGAGGCGGCCCGATGCATGCCACCGCGCATGGAACGTTTGAGATCGTCGGCGAAACGCCCCGGCGAAATATCCGCCCGCGACAGACGCCAGGCGAGCCCCCCCGCGGCGTCACGAATGACTGCGCCGTGGACGAGCCGTCCCATGTCGAACCCGCTCGCGGCCGCCTCGCGAAACCGTTCGTCGATGAAATCGTCGTGACCCGCCACGGCGGCGTAAAAGATGAGAATGTCCTCGATACTGCTCTTCACGGTGTCCCCGCGGTTTCGAAATACGGAATGGATGCGGCGGGAAAGAAGACGGCGTCTTGGGAGGACATTCACTCGACCGTTCGGGAAAAGACGGACACAACCGAGTCGAGAAGCCGTGAAGGGGACATGCTCCCCTTTACACGAAAAACCCTGGACGATGCAACAAGATCGCCGGTCATTCCGAAGGCCCGTTTTCGCTGTCTGGCGTCGAGAAAGGGCGCGAGGCGGTTCATGAGCCTGCCCGCCGCCTCTGCCGGACCGATATTCAGAACCTCTCCCGGTCCATCGCCGCCCGCTCCGGAAAGCAGCACCACGCAGGACGCGGCCGCCGAAGGCTCTCCCACGCCGGGATCCGACACCTGCTTGGGTTCCGTAATGTTTCCGCCCAGACGGACATACTCGGGAAATCTCTGGACGGTACAGCGTCCCTGTGAGAAAGAAACCGCCACACGGTCGTCTCCGAGAAACGTGAAACCGGAATCCAAAAGACCGCGCAGCAGGGTCGATTTTCCGCATCCGGCATTGCCCGCGACGATCACCGCCCGGCCGTCACGCGCGGCGCATGCCCCGTGCAGAAGCAGGAGCCCGCATTCGAACAACAGACGGTCGATCAGCGGCCGGACAACACGGTGCATGAGAAAAAGGGGGTTATAGAGCATCGATCCCGGAACAAGCAGGACAGAGGTCCCCGAGACGGCATCGGCAACCGAACGTGCCTTGCCGAACCAGTCCCCATGCTCCGTCCCTTCCGATTCGACGATGGAAACATCCCCCGTGACGACGAGCGGCAGGGCATCAGGAGGCATGTGTACGGCGGGTGCGGCATCGGCTTCCGCTCCACCCACCACGAACAAACGTATCTCCCGCACTCCTGCATGACCGCTCATGTCGTCATCGAAACGGAACAGCGCCTTCCCGGGGATCAGCCATTGGTCATCGGCAAACAGCCGGATCGAAGCCGCGTTCCCCACCCGGGCGTGATACTCGTGGAGTGACGCGCAGTTCATGTCAGATGCCTCAAGCGTTTCCTGGCGAGCAGGCAGGGATGCTTCCTGCCCGCCGAAAGTCCGATACCCATCGCGACGCATCCGCCGCACCTGAGAAGATACGGGCAGTTCCTGCACAATTCGTAATCTTCATATCTCAATGCCCGCAACCGTTCGAATACCGGCGAGGCGCGCCAGATGGTTTCCACGGGGGTTTCACGGATGTTTCCGGCGCTTTCGGGAAAGGGCCCGCAGGGGAACACCCTCCCGTCGGGAGCGACACTCAGGACCGATCTTCCTATGTTGCACAACGCGGGCTCGGTAAATGCGGGAAAACCCGACCGGGAGCGCAGCCGCCTCACCTCTTCATCGGGAAGCTGAAGGGACAGCGGCCCGCGGGAACCATCCGATGCCACGAACACGCAATCGTCATGGCGGAAGGGAATATCGAGACTCCGGGCCAGATCGTACATGGCGTCGATATGCGCCCTGTTGGGTTCCATCACGACCGTTTTCGCCGCAACGGGGACCCCGAGTTCACTGAGCAGGCGGACAGCGGCCACCGTTTTGTCGAAAGCCCCCGTCACTCCCGCGATTCCATCGTGCATCGGGGCATCCGCGCCCAGCAGCGTCGTTTCGACCGTGTTGAGCGGCAGGGAAGCCATGAGTTCCGCGACAGATTTCGTGAGCAGGGTCAGGTTGGAAAATAACTTCACCGAAAAACCGGCTTCGCGAACCGCGTACCGGAGGATATCCGGAAAGTCCCGCCTCAGGAGGGGCTCACCCCCGGTAAGGGTCAGCTCCATGCTTCCCATGCGCGCCAGATCATCGAGAAGACCGCGCACTTCGTCGAGGGACAGCTCGTCACCCTCCGCCACCACACGATAGCAGTGGACACAGGAGATATTGCACTGCGCAGTAATCTCGACACTTACGCCGAACGGTACGAGCCGTCGGTTCATATACGAATATACAGAGGGACCGGGAGCATTGCTCATGCGGAATGGGTAAAATGGATGAGTTCTTCCGAGTGGAACCGGTCGAGGATTTCCAGCACGGCGGTTCTGCCCACCTCTCCCGGTACGTCATATTCAAAAAGTATCCTGTCGATAATACCCTTCACGGTGATCGAATTGTCGATACAGGACCAGACCCGGGCGGCGCTTTCATTGAGCGAGAAGGTACGGACGCTTTCCAGGTCCATGATGAAGGCCTCGTCATTGAGGAAGCGTGTGGTGATGTTCTCGTTCACACGGGGAATGCATGAAAGACGGTCTCCGCTGTCCGCAGAACAGCTCAAAGCACCACTCCTTCCTCGATGTCGGGATTTTCGATATAGAGAAGCGGTTCCTTCTCGAGATCGAGCATCATGGGCTTGATGAGCTTTTCGCCATCGCTGTTGATGAGAATGCTGAGTTTCGGCCTGGTGGGGTGTACGGAGGATATGTCGATGACACGACCGATGGCGCCGTTATTGAGCCTCACAAGGCTCTCGAGGGGGAACACGCTGATTACATCGATGAGGGACTTGATGATCTTCGCGTCGAAATCGATCCCGCGGCGGGAAATGATCTGCTGCATGGCGACATAGCCCGAATAGTGCTCACGGTTCGCCTTGGGCTCGGTGAGGGCGATATAGACATCGCACATGCCGATTATCTTGGCGAACTCGTGCATGTTCGCGCCTTTGAGCCCCTGGGGATAGCCGCTGCCGTTCTCCCGTTCGTGGATCTGATAGATGATCGGTCCCAGAAAGGGGAATTTCCCCGAAACCGACTTGACCACCTGGACCGAGTATTCAACATGGCGCTTGATCTCGGCGAACTCTTCCGGCGTGAGCTTGCCGGGCTTGTTGAGGATTTCAGTATCGACGAGGGTCATGCCGATATCGCCGAGAAGGGCGCACAAAGCCAGTGAAAAGATACGCTCGTCGGAATACTCCCTCGCAAGGCCGATCTTGATGGCGAGAATGGCCACGTTGAGACTGTGGGAGGTGAAGGAGCGTTCGCCGCGTTTGAGCCGTACGGCCTTTCTCAAGAGGGCGTTCGATTTGCGGGAAAGGTCGATCGTCCTGGTCAGCGTGGGAATGAGGCGCTCGATATAGAGGTCCTCGCCCGTCTTCCCTTCCTCGTAAATGTCGTCGAGCAATGTGAGAAGCTCGATGTGGAGGGCGTCGGCGAGCTCGATGTCCGCCATATTCTGGAACGTGCTGGTTTCCATGGTCATTGCCGATCTCGAAGATGCATGCGAACCTGTGGCTTCCGGTTTCGGATCAACGTTATCGGCAGCGGGAGGACCACCGCTGCCTCTGTCATCATCCGCCGGGAAGGGCTCGGATTCTGATTCATGACCGCGATCGGGAGGGGCGGCTGATTCAACGGGCGTTTCATCCACTGAAAGGCCGGCCATACCGGAATCGGCGCGGGGCCGGGGCTCGGCGCTCCGTTTCGTGTCGTCGAGGTCATACAGGGCGGCCAGGTCATCTGCATTGAGATGACCACCGGAGTGCTCGGCCTCGCGGACCGTTTTCGGATCGGGCATATCCTTGACCGTAAATCCCATGGATTTGGAGATCGCTCCGGCCGCGCCCCTTTTTCCTCCCTTGCCTTCCCTGAGAATATCGGTCAGTCGCATTGGGAATCTCCCCGCCTGCCTGTTAGGTCAGCTCCCGCACAACATGCTGGTCGATGGATGTCAGACTCCTGGCGACGCCCATGACCAGGCAGAGATCGCAGATCGTGTTGATCTTTCGCGGAATACCTTCCGAATATTTGAAAATGCTCGCGATTGCGTCTTCCGTAAACAGGGGCTGCTCGCGGCCCGCCTGTTTCAGACGGTATCTGATGTAATTCCTGGTATCGTCCGATGTCAGGTGATCGATGTGGAACCGTATCCCGATACGCTGGTCGAGCTGCGGGATACGGCGCAACATGTCCTCCAGCTCCGGCTGACCGATGAGAATCAATGTGAGCAGGAACCTGTCGTTCAGCTGAAAGTTCAGAAGCAGCCTGATTTCCTCGAGGATCATCTCGTTCTTGATAAGCTGGGCCTCGTCGATGATCAGGATGGACTTTCTGCCGTCCATGGCATTGTTATACAGGAACTCATTGAAATGATGCATGATGCTCAGACGGCCCGGCTTCTGCACATCCTGGCCGAACTGGTACATGATCTCCTGCATGAACTCTTCTTCATCGAGACGCGGGTTCGCCACGAGGGCGACCTCGAACTCCTCCGGATCGAGACGCGAGATAAGCGCCCTGGCCAGAAGCGTCTTGCCGCAACCTATATCGCCTGTCAGCAACGCGGCGCCTTTGTTCTCATTGACGGCATAGAGGAGGTTGAGAAGCGCCTCCTTGTGCTTGACCGAGTAATACATGAACTTGGGATCCGGTGTATTCTCGAAAGGCTTTTCCTTGAGCCCCCAATAAGATAGATACAAAGGCCAGACTCCTCATGCCACCGATGAATGAACGGGCCATTTCGCCGCAAACGACAAACAATCCTTACTCGACAGGTATGAAAATAATGGTTAATCTTCAAATTGTCAAGGATTTATCATATTTTTTCAGGACCTGCCGCTGTTACATGGGCGGCGTCAGTGTGTGCGGAAGCCAAGGATGCAACGTCCATCCCAACGTGACATGCCGTCCCCGCCGAAACCGGGTAAGCCTTCATGACGAAGGTCTCCGGCGGTATTCGAGTCGGTCATTCCCTCATGTCATGCGCGCCGGGCCGCCGTCGGGAAGCATCATTGACAGGTATTCTCAATGTCATCGAATTTCCTTCTCATGGTCACGAGAAACGCGGTGATGAAGATCATGACGGTAAATGCCTGCGCCAGCGCGACATATGCCTCGAACAGCCCGCCCGTCCTGATCATGATCGCCGAAAACCCGAGGAGTATCGTGAACAGATACATGCTCCAGACGGCGTTTTTTCCACCGATCCCCATGGACAGGAGACGATGGTGGAGATGGTCTTTCCCCACATAATCGAGCCATTGCCTGACCGTCCTGACCTTTCCATCCATGACACGGAAATATGTGGTCATCATCGTGTCGTATATGGGAAGGAAGAGAATGAGGATCGGCACGATCAGGGCCGCAACATTGTTTTCCGCCCACTCGCCCATGACGGCAAACGAGGCGAGCGTGAAGCCGATGGACATGCTGCCGGCGTCTCCCAGAAAGACCAGCGCCCGTCCACGGCGAAAGTTCCACGGCATGAATCCCAGGCAGCTGCCGGCGAGGGAAAACGCGAGAAACATCAGAAAATACTGTTGGGTCAAAAAGGCGATGATACCGAAAAAGAAGGAGGCGATGGCCCCGAATCCCACGCAGAGACCGTCCAGCCCGTCCAGAAAATTCACCGCGTTTGTGATGCCCAGAACCCAGACGGCGGTCACCAGTTTCTCGAAAACGTGGTAGCGTGTGTAATCGGGTATGAAATCGATTTCCACCCCGTGAAGAAAGAGGATGAAAACTGCGGCGACCTGAACAACGAGCCTCAGTACGCTTGAAAGATCGAAGATATCATCGAGAAGCCCGAGGATGAAAACGAGGGCGGCGGCATACACCACACCCTTGAGTTCGAGGGAATACCAGAACGTGGAAACGGCGCCGACACCGAACGCGAAAAATACTGCGACGCCGCCCATGAGCGGGGTGGGTGACGTATGTACCTTGCGCTCGTTCGGAATATCGACCACGTTCATGGCGTGAGCGAACCTGCACACGAACGGTGTCATGAGATATGAAATGGAAAAGGGCAGCGCAATGATGAAAAAGCTGCGGATGTTCGTCGTCACCTGGTGCCTGATGCCGACAAGCACATATACCGAAGCGAGAAACAGTGCCATTCCCATCAAATAGGGGAAAATGGCGATATCCTTCAGACACGCGCGCACCCGGTCCATATCCTGCTTCCTTTCACTGACGGGCGCACCGCGGGACCGGCGCGCTCACTGCCCTGATCATTCGGGAGGCCCCGCAGCCGCAGGCGGGTACTCCTCGCCCGTTATCTCCCTGACAGCTTCCGATATCGCCACCTCCTCGTCCACCGATGCGGTGTCATACATCTGCTTGAGGACCGGGACGGCCTTTTCATAACGAATTTTCTTCAGGCTTTTGATGGCCTCGATGCGGACGAACTTGCTTTCATCCTCCAGCGACTGCATCAGGATGTCGCCGGCAAGTGTGCTGTCGCTGTAAACCCATCCCACCGGTTCCTCACGGGCGCCGCCGAGCGCCTGGACCGCCACGTACCGCACCCGCTCGCTCGGATCGTTGACCAGGGCGGCGAAATCGGAGGCCCTGACATCCGCGCCCTCCATGCCCTTGTAATAATACAGGGACTGTATGGCGCGCACGCGGACGCTGTCCGCCTCGTCACGGAACATGGGATAGATATAATCGAGCGCCTCGGGAGTATAGAGATGACCGAGGGCGACAGTCGCCGCATAGCGCACATCATCGTCGGGGTCGTCGAGAGCGTCGGCGATATAGGGGAGCGCTGCGTCATGGCCGATCGTTCCCAAAGACCAGCAGGCGCGGGCTCTGAATTCCGGCTCGGGATGCTCGAGCATCTTCCCGAGATCGTCCACGGCGGAAGAATCGGCAAGGCTTCCGAGGATCTGAATGGCGATGAATTTCACACGCTCGTCGTCGCCCTCGAGAAGGGCTTTGAGCTTGTCCGAAGCCTCTTCGTTGTTCCGCATGAGCGTCAGCCGCTGGGCGGCGTGTCTTCGCGCCACGGAACTGTCGCTGTAGAGTTCCTGGATGAGATCGTCGACATTATCGGAACAGGAAACGAAAAGAATCGTGGCAAGCATGAAAAGAATCAGCGATCTGCGCATGAAAAAACTCCTCCCCCGGCACGGAACATACGGGCTCCTGCGCCGAAAATCATTAACTGCAACCGTAATATATAGCAAAAAATCTACAAGAGAAAAAACCCTCTTTTAAGTTCATTTCATGAATACATTGTGCAAGACGAAAAGGCAAGACATTTTCTCATCCACGCTGCTCACCCGGTCTTGAGAAAAGCCGCCAGCTCACGCCCCCGTGCGCACGCGGATTCCGTGGCGTCCCGCCTCTCGCGAACCTCGCCGGCTTCTTCCACGCCGGAAACGAGCACGGGATCGAGCGGATCGAGGGCCAGCGCGTCGAACACGTATTTCATGGTATCCTCCAGGCCGCGGAAGACATCCGCACCGCCGGGGCCGTGGTTCGCGCCCGCACAGGCCAGAAGGAGCCCCTGCCGCCGCCGTCCGCCGAAAAGATCGACGCCCGCGTGGTATTTCGCCGCCCAGAACGCCTGGCAGCGGTCGACGATGGCCTTTCCCGCCGCGGGAACGTTCATGAAATAGAGCGGCGTGGAAACGATGACCGCGCTGCACGCTGTCAGTTCGTCTGCCAGCCCAAGAAAACGGTCCTCGATCACGCAGCCCTTTCCATCGGCGCATGATCCGCAGCCCGCGCACGGAGTGACAGCGAGATCGGCGGCGCGGTATCGGACGACATCGATCCCGCCCCCTTTCACTTCCCCGATTGCCGCATCCAGAAGAAAATCGCTGTTCCCTCCCGATCGGGGACTCATTGCGAGGGCGACGACACAGGGATCCGCCAATGCACCTTCTTCGCGCAGCGATCCTGATCGGTCATGTAATACGTTATGGGACATGTTTCTTCTTTACTCCGGCAGCCGAATTTTATATACTTGTCACCATATATCTATGAACCGATACACAAAAGGCAGGAACGTACATGCTTCCCTCTCTGGAAAACAGGAGCCTGCGGGCGGTTCTTCCCGCGGTGTTCGCACTGATATTCGCCATTCCCCTGCTGATCTTCTTCTCAGTCGCGGTCAGCCATGAGATTCTCGGCGAGCAGTCAGTGCAATACGCCATCGTCTTCTATATCGCCGTGTCGCTTCTCGGATACGTCATACTCCGCGGTCTCGTGGACCGGATCATCGCCGTGGCCGATGCCGCCGCACAAGCCGCGGGTGATACGGAAGAAGGCACGGAAGGGGCAAACGAACTCCACAGCCTTTCGAAGCGCTTCGAGAAACTCATGAAACGGCTCGATTCCAGCACGAGCGATCTGGAGCAGCGTATCCTGGAACTTGCCGCGCTCCGCGAAATCTCTGAAACTGCGACCCGATTTACCGATACCGCCTCACTGTTCGACGCTGTTCTGGCGAAAACGGTATCGGTCAGCCGCTCGCACGCCGGGGCGGTGCTGACCCAATCGGCGGAAAATGAGACGTTCAGGCTCGAGGCGGCCCGGGGAATCGGAGGTCATCACACCATCGGCGAACAGTTCGAACCGCAGGACTGCCCCGCCTTCCGCGCGGTCACGGAAAACAGGACGATCCAGTCCGTTTCAGGAGCGTCGGCCGGCACGGTGATCGACCGGCTGTTCGACGGCGGCCATATGCTTGCGTGCCCCCTGCGCGGCCGGGACAACATCGCGGGTCTCATCGCCATTTCACGTTTGCCGGAGGATCCGCCGTACCGCGACTACGAGGCCGGCTATGTGGAAACCATTCTCGGCACCGTGGCCTTCGCCGTCGACAACGCGCGTCTGATAGAAAACATGCGCGCCGCACATGACGAGCTCAAGCACCTGCAGGAGAAAATGATGGACCTCGAGAGGGCGGCCGCCGTAAACCAGACCGTGGTCACCCTGAGCGACAGGATCAACAATCCCCTCACCGTGATCAGGGGCTCTGCCGACATCATCAGAAAGCACGCGGGCGACGGTGACGGCAGGGTCATCAAATCCCTCGAGGCCATCGACGACTCGGTCGCCAGATGCGTCGACATCATGGACAAGCTCCAGAATCTCACCGCCGTCAGGACCAGGGACTATGCGGGAAGCGATGTCCTCATGATCGATGTCGAGGACACCGGTAAAAACGGCGGCGGCGCGACCGGAGATAACGAACCGTCCGCCTGAACCGGTCCGCAATTCCTTCATTTGACATTGAGATTCGACAACCGGTTCACCGCAGCCGCGAGTTCCTGAGCCCGGAATCCCGCCAGATCGCCGATATTCCGTCCCGAAAGGGTGTCGAGTCCCACACCGCCGACACGGCGGAGCACCTCGTGGACCGCATCGCGGAGCGACCCGGAGCCGCCGGCGAGTTTGTACAGAAGGGCCATGCCGCGTGAGATGCCCTTCGCCTGCGCCGCGCTCACCAGCTGGACGCTCCGTCCCATGTCCACGAACTCGTCCCCGTACTGGACGTAGTTGACACCTCCCGGACGCGCGGCGCCCATTTTTCCCGACACCGGTTCCAGACTGTGCCCCAGCATGATACGGTTTCTCGGCATCGCAAAGGAACCGAGGCGTTTCGGGCCGACGGGGTGGGTGTCCGAGGCCATCTTCGCCTCCCCGGTCATGCATTTCGGCCGATGGTCCTTCAGGACGATCACGGTTTCCGCCGAAGCCAGAAATTCCCCCTGCGAACCGGTGGCGACAATCGCGGAAATCCCCGGTCCGTCACGGAGAACCGGCAGCATCTCGGCGAGGCTGACCAGACGCTCGTCTTCCGGCGGGACCAGCGTTTCCATGGCGGCGTCACGGGCCATAAATCCGGCCGCGGAGCTGTCCTCGTCGAAGAGCAGAAGCGAGGTGCCTATTTCGATCGCCTCGACTGTCCCCGCTGCCTGGGATTCGATCGCGCTGGCGCAGTCCGTGGAAAAATCCGCCATGCCGCTCCCGTGCCCCTTCGCACCGATGAAGGGTGTAAGGTCCACTCCGCGCACGCTGCGCCCCTCTTCGGCGCACACATGGACAGCGTCGTGGACGGTCACGACCAGCTCCCGCCCGGTCCCCGGCGCATGGGGATACACACCGCGGGCGACCGCCTCCAGCAGGGTGCTCTTCCCGCTGCCCCAGCCGCCGGCAATGACCGTTATCCCCGCGGGGATTCCCATGCCGCGCACCGTACCGCGGTTCGGCAGGTCGAATGCGACCATGAGCTCTGGCGGTGAGCGGAATTTCATGGCGTCCCTGTCGAACGAAAGGATGCTGCCGTTCCCCACGAACGCCACGAGTCCCCTGTCGGCGAGCATGGACCTGAGCGCTTCGGCGTCCTCCATGGTTTCGAGCGACAGGGTCAGCGCCTCGGTGTCGAGCGAACGGAACATGCAGCTCTTGCGCACGATCTCCGGCAGCCTGCCCGTGAGGATCTTCTGCGTTTTCACGCCGGATATCACGCCCCGTTCCACCGGCAGCCGCACGCTGAACCTGATCTCGATGAACCCGTTCCCCACCACCACGGCGCTCGTCTCGAGCATTTCGCGGCCTGGACGGTCGATCTGAATCGGCGGCGGCGGGGTTCCCGGTTTGCGCGCCCCCGATCCACCGGCAAGCCCCGCGCATTCCCGGGCGATGAAATATCGGAGCGCCCGTTCGCGTTCCCGCGTGGCGAAGAGCTGGTCGGGAAACCCGGCGGACTCCAGGGGAACGCGCGCCCGCACCAGCGCATACGCTTTCCCGCCGTGCTCCGGTGTCATTTCTATCTCCAGGCTGAAATCCTCGAACTCCCAGGTCCCGGATAGCTCGGGAAGCCGGTCCGCCTTCCTCCCGCCGAGGGAGAGTATCAGTTCATCGAGATGTGCCACTTTTTTCGCCATGAGCGCCTTTCAGGAAAGTGATGGACCGGCAGCCGTTCGCTCCATACGGAAATGTCATCGGATTTCGAGTGTGCCGGAACCGGTTGGCAGTTTGACCGTGAGACCTGAACCATTATCGTATCGCCAATTCTCCAGAGGTTCACCGTCGAGCAGCACGCGCCGGGGCTTGGCCTCCAGCGCGAGCACGAGCGATACCGGGGATCTCGCCGACCAATTCACCGTTCGGCCGCCGGCAACGATGTCCAGGGTCACCGGTGCGTCGGCGGAGAAGACCGTGGAACCGCCGTTGGAGAGATATGTCGCGCACGCCGCGAACACCGCTTCGCCCCTTTGGGACAGGACCAGCGCGTCCGTCTCCGACCCGCCCCTTGATATCGTCCACCCCGGCCTCGTTTTAAGCGTGTATTCGACGCCGACGAGGGAAAGAACCGCGCAGCCGTCCATCAGCCGCTCGTTCAGATTCGCCATGACCTGTGAATCGGAGCTCATGACGTTCACGAAAGTCCGCGAACCGCCCGGGGACGGGAAATCACCGGTCAGCTCGAGATATCCACGCGCCCGCATCGTGACCGCGTCCGCACGGCCGAATTCGTTCAGGGTCATGGGCCGTTTGCGGACTTCCGCCCGGTGCGGGGCGGAGGATATCGTGCGGATGGTCAGCGAGCCTCCCCGTTTTTCGACAGTCGCCGTGGAGCCATCCACATCGATCTCGTCCCTGTGCAGGGCATGAAAACGGAGATTGACCTCACGGGCGTCGTCACCGGCCACAGCCTCGTCGATGAGGACAACCGTCCGCGGCTCGATGTAGAGAACGCTCCGGGAGAGAAAATCGAGCTTTCCCTTGTAGAGCGTCTCGAGACGGCCCGAGACGAATGCGCCGCCGTCGAAGCGGATGAAATCGGTGATGCGCGCGTGATCGTTCCATGCCGGGACATCGTGCAGAAAATCCCCCGCCTTCTGGCTTTCGGGATTATCGTCCACCAGCACGCAGTTGTGGCCGCCGGCCTGGATGTAGAGTTTCTGGTACCAGGGATCGGTGTAGTAGTCGGTGCGGCCGCTCTCGGTGAGGAACTCCTCGCCCCGGTCGGACAGGAAGAAGGATCCCTGGTCGAAGTGATGGTGGTTGTAATAGGGGCCGCAGCGGAACACGAACACGAAGTCGTCGTGGGAGAACCCGCTCCTGAACACGGCGGTCCCGGCGTCACGGAAATGGGCGGCCGTCGGCAGGCCGTGTTCGGGCGGTTCGGGCCGTACGGCGGGATCGAAAAAGATCAGGTCGCGACCGGTCATGCCGGGATTGAGCCGGTAGTACCACGCCAGGCTGGGATCGCGGTATTTCGAGATGAGGAAGGCGAAATTCCCGAATCCCAGATAGCCGGTGGGCCGGAAGAGGTCCACGTTCTCGAAGGCGTCGCCGTAATCGTAGATACGGCCGGATTCCGCGTCGGTCTGGTAGACGAGGAACTCGTGGCTCCGGGCGATCTTGTCTTCAGGGAAACGGACCCCGAAGGTGCGCTCCATCACGGGCATGGTCTTGGTCAGACAGTGGAGGGCGTGGCTGTAGTAGAGCGCCCCCTCGCCATAGGCCCCGTCGGTGTCGAAGGTCTCCTCGACGAGCCGGCCGAGCTTGAGCAGACAGCCTGAAAGATACGGCTCCAGCTCGTCGGGAGCGTATTCGTCCATGACCGCCACACATCCCAGAAGACCGGCCCCCATGGCGTCGGAAATCCAGTTGGAGGTGTTCGAGGACACCCGGTTGTCGCGGACATACTCCCTAAACACCTGGGTGATGCCCTTCTCATAGAGGAACGCCGCCGCCTTACTCCGTTCAGCCGAAGACATGCCGCCATGCAGCAGATCGTAGCTCAATGCCAGGTCGGTGAACATGATCCCCACCGGCCAGTAGGAGAACTGTCCCTGGTTGAGGATGTGCGGGTGGACGAGGGAGGGCCATTCTGCGATGCTCATGAGCCCGCTCCGGGCGGCGTCACCGGCCTCCTCGTCGCCGGAAAGGGCGTGGACCAGGGCATTGTCGCGGATGTAGCCGTTGGGCGTCCAGATGGCCGAGTAGTAGCCGCCGAATGTGGGCAGCCAGTAGGTCTCGTCATAGGCGTCCAGATTGTACCTGAACTCGGTGGGATCGTTCTCCCTGCGCGCCTGCGCCGCCCGGTCCCGGAGCCCGTTCCAGACATCGGCGAGGTGACCGTCGGAGGCGCGCCCGAGAATCGCGTCCTCGTCCCCCGCCGAGAAGAACAGCCGCGGATGTCCCTGTGGAGCGTCGGCGCGCTTCACCAGGAACACCAGGCTCGTGGAAAACTCATTCTCACCCGACGAGCCGGATATCACCGCCCGCCAGAATCCCGCGCCGGGACCGTCCCCCCCGTCGAGGGGCAGATCCAGCGAGAACGGTCCTCCGCCGCTTCGATTCATCGTGAAGGACCGCTCGTCCCCGCCGGTGAAAGCGCGCGATATGGTGATCCCGACACGGCCGGGGTCTCCCGGCGGCATGCCCGCGATGGTGAGGGTCTCGCCTTCTGTGTAGTACCGTCCCGCGATGAAATCGCGCCATTCCGCGAGATCGTGGACCGCCGGGCTCGTGAAGACGAACGGCGTCTCCCGCCAGCCGTCGATGCGCACATCGTCCAGCCCCAGCCGGAGGATGCTCTCCGGGTCGGCCTTCGGGACCACGGCCATGAACGCGACGGCGTCGAGCTTCTTGCTTCCGTCAACGACCGGAAGGCGGGTGAAGGGAACTTCGAAACGCTTCCAGGTCCCGGTTTCCCGAAGCGGGAGATCGATTTCGGCCGATGTGCCGTCGGCGAACCCGAACCGGAGCCGGAGACCGTCCACACCCGCCGCGCTCTTCACGTATGCCCGGAAGGAAAGCACCCCCCGCGATTCATCCACCCAGAGGTCGTATTTCTCCCGCACGCCGAAAACGTACGCGATGGGATAATTGGGGGTGATCTCGCGATAGAGGGCGCGGTTTGCGGCGTCCTCCTCCACTGCCAGCGGCTTCACCCAGATGGTGGGGTCATAGGCGGTGTCCTGCGCCGGCGGGTACGACGCCCATGAGCCGACCGTGCCGTCCTCGAATCCCTCGGTGACGGTGTGCTTGTCGAGCAGGGGCGCTGAAAACGCGGCCGCCGGGCATGCCAGAATCAGGAAGAGCGCGTATACTGCCGTTCGCATGAAATCATCCTTTATCGTTTCCGGGTATCAAGTTTAGTAAGCAATGCATGCTTCAGTTTTTTTCTCTGCAAAGCCCCCTTCCGTCGCTTCGCGCCACCTTCCCCCGAAGCGGGAGAAGGAAAAGCACCACGGAACGGGCTCCCTCTCTCCCTTTAGGGGGAGAGGGCCGGGGAGAGGGGGCGCTTCCACAATCGTGATAGAGCTGATTCCCGTAGAAAGGAAAAGGGTGCTTATTTAACTTGATAACCGGCTTATCGTTTCCCGGAAAGGCGCTTCCGGGCGTTCGGCTTCACATGACGCCCACGGTGCCGGAGCCGGCGGGCAGGATGATGGTGAGTCCCCGGTCACGGTCGTAGCGCCAGTCGCGGAAGGATTCGCCGTCGATGGTGACCCGCCGCGGCTTTTCGGTGAGGCGGAAGGTCACGGCGGTCGGCTCGTGGGCCGTGAAGCCCACCGTCATCACCGAACCGTCGTCCCTGACCGCCACGGACACGGGCTTCTCCGCAGAGATGAGCGTGTTCCCGTCCATGGTGAGGTTCGACACGCGGAAGGCCAGGTACCCGTCGGTCGTGTTGGCATAGACGAGCGCATCGGTGGAGAGGGTCCCCTCGGTATAGGGGGCCGCCGAGGGCATACCCGTCCTCGTATTGATCAGATAGTCGGCGCCGCCGAGTGTCAGCGAGACACGGTCGTCATTCGCCTGCCTGTTGAGACCGGCCATGACCGTTTCGTCGGTGGACATGACATTGACGAACGTGGTCCCCTCGCGGCCGCCGCCCAGTTCGGCGTCGAGCTGGAGGAAGCCCCGCGCCCGCATGGTGACGGCGTCCTCGCTGGCGAATTCGTACAGGGTCATGGGACGCTTCCGTATTTCGGGAGTATATCCCGACGGTTCGAGCGACGTGCCGGGAGCGACCGTGCGGATCATCAGCCCGCCGCCGGGCTGTTCGATGACCGCCTCGCGCCCGTCGAGGGCGATATCGTCGCGGTGCGGGGCGTGGAAGCGGAGATTGACCGTTTTCGATTCGGGCGTGCCGAGGACCTCGTCGATGAGAACCACCGTGCGCGGCTCCACGTACAGAACGCTCCGCCGGAGATAATCCAGTTTGCCCTTGTACAGCTCCTCCAGCCGTCCCGAGACGAAGCCGCCGCCGTCGAAGGCCATGAAATCGGTGATCTCGGCATAGTCGTTCCATGCGGGAACGTCATGGAGAATGTCCCCCGCGAGCTGGCTCTCGGCGTTGTCGTTGACGAGAACGCAGTTGTGCCCGCCGGCCTGGATCACCAGTTTCTGGTACCAGGGATCGTCATAGTAGTTGCTTCGTCCCACCTCCTGCAGGAAGGTCTCGCCCCGGTCGGCCAGCCAGAAGGCGCCCTGGTCGAAATGCTGGTGATTGTAGAACGGGCCGCAGCGGAACACGAAGGTGAAGTCGTCAGGGCCGAATCCGCTCCTGAACACCGCCGTGCCCACGTCGCGGAAGAGCTTGACCGTGGGCTTGCTTCCCTCGGGGCTCCTGGCGGGAAGGGAATCGTCCATCATGAAGAGATCGGTGTCGCCCGAACCCGGCCGCTGGTCGTATATCCACTTGTAGAAGGGGTCGCCGGATTTCGTGATCACGTGGGTGAAGCTGGACAGGCTCCCGACACCGGATGACGTGTCGCCGTAATCGAAGAGGACATTCCGCTCGGAATCCCACATGTAGAGCACGAATTCCAGACAGTTGTAAAGCCTTTCGGGAAAACGGACCCCGAACTCGCGCTCGAGGGCGGGCACGGCCACATCGACGCAGTGCATGGCGTGGTTCAGATAGGAGAACCCCTCGCCATAACCGCCGTCACGGTCGTAGCAGCCCATGATGAGGGCGTTCATCTTGAGGATCATGCCGGTGAGATAGGGCTCGAGGTCCTCGTCCGGATAGTCGTTCATGACCGCCAGGGCGCAGGCGATCCCGCCGCCGGTGACATCGCCGATCCAGTTGGACGTGTTCGAGGACACGCGGTTGTCGCGGACATACTCCTTGAACACCTCGGTCACGCCTTTCGAGTAAAGGGCGCGGGCGGATTTTTTTCGCTCGCTCTCGGTGAAGACATCGGCGACCAGGTCGAATCCCACCGCCATGTCCATGAGCTTCTGCCCAACAGGCCAGTAGGTGAACTGCCCCTGGTTGAGGATATGGGGATGGACATAGGAGGGCCACTCCGCCATCTTGAGCAGGGCGTTGCGTGCGGCGTCCCCCGCCTCCCGGTCACCGGTGACCCCGTAGACGACGGCGTTCGTGCGTATGTAGCTCGCCGGCGTGCTGATGGCGCTGATGTACCCGCCGTAGGTGGGCAGCCAGTAGACCTCGTCATAGGCATCGAGATTATAGTTGAAGTCCCGGTAGTCGTTACGGTCCCGGTGACGGCGCGCCTGGGATTCGATACGGTCGAGGATGTCCTTCATGCGGCCGGACGAGGCCTTCTCGCGTATGGCCGGGATGTCGTCGGCGCCCGCGAGTATCCGGGGATTCTCCCCGGGCGCGTCGGCGCGCTTCACCAGGAACACCAGGCTCGATGTGATCGCGTCGTCCTTCTTCTCCTCGGACGAGGCCAGGATGGTCGCCCGCCACATGCCCGCGCTCAGTCCCGAACGGCCCGACAGGGGGATGGTCACGCTCCATTCGCCGCTTGACCGGTCCTTCCTCATGCGGAAGGTGTTCTCGTCCTCACCGGTCAGGGCCCGGGAGACCGTAACCGCAACAGACCCGGTCTCGAAAGGCGCCGAACCGGCGATGGTCACCTCGCCGCCCTCGGTGAAGTGGACGCCGGCGATGCGGTCGTCCCATTCCTCGAGGATATGAACCGCCGGCGAGGAAAACCGCCACTCACCCTCGCGCATGCCGTTCAGGCGCACCTCGTCGATGCCGAAGCGCAGCAGGTTCTCGGGATCGGCGTTCGGGCACACCGCCATGAAGGCCACGGCGTCGAGTTTCTTCATGCCGTCGCCGCCGATCACCTCTCTCATGGAAACGGAGCAG
>CAYNWJ010000017.1:0-21003 GCA_964400815.1 uncultured bacterium | reverse complement strand
ACGGTTCAGGGGATTGGCGGCGGGGGCCCATTTCCCCCAATGGCCGAGAAGCCACGCGCCCTCGACCGGGGCCGCATCTTCGGGTTCGACCGGGGCGCGTCCAGCCATGTTCGACTGGCCGATGAGGAGGAATATCCGGAGCCCGTCCCTCGGAGCCGAACAGTTCGGTTCTTCAGCACGGCCCTTCGTGGACGTGACCAGCGCGAAGACGATGAATGCGAGTGTAATACCTACACGAAGGATTGAATCTGACACGACTCGCTCCCTGTTGGAATTTCGCTTTCTTCTCACATTATATCTATATCTTCCGTAGAATACCACCATGTCGGACGTTCGTCCAGAGGAATCTGCATTCATGTTACATGTTACATGTTACAGGAAGCATGATACCTGCTGTACCGGGCGAGACAAAATGGCTGAACAGTATTTTTTTTCGGACCGTTGAAATTTTTCTCCGCACACCAGCGTCATAGGAAGCGGACACGAAATATTCATTGACGGCGGCCAGGAACCAGCTATATTTGGAAAGTATGATACTCATGTTCGGAATAGTCACGACAGAAACCTCAAGAACGGACACCCGAGTGACTGATGTTCCCGATTTCCGTACCATCCTGTTCGAATATCAGGACAGGGTGTACAATCAGGCGTATCGCATGCTGGGCAACCGGGAGGACGCGGAAGAAGCGACACAGGATATCTTTCTCAAGGTACACGGCGCGCTGGAGGACTTTCGCGGCGACAGCAAAGTGTCCACCTGGCTCTACCGTATCACCTCCAACGAATGCATCAGCCGCCTGCGCCGGAAACAACTCGACATGACCAGCCTCGACGAGCCGGTCGGAAATGACGGGAGCAGCACCATGGGTGACTTCATTCCCTCGGACATGGACGATCCCGTCGACATACTCGAATCAGAGGAACTGGCCGGTATGATCCGTTCGCGGGTGCGCGCCCTCCCGCCCGACTGGGCCATGGCCATCAGTCTTTTCCATTTCGATGATCTTTCATATGAAGAGATAGCGGATATCATGGACATACCAAAGGCGACGGTCGCCACCTATATTTTCCGCGGAAGGAAAAAGCTCGCCAGAGACCTGATGGACGTTGTGTACAAATAGATTCAGATAGATCGGAGGCACACCATGAACTGCTCAAAATGCCGTACATACCTCGCCGCATACAAGGACGGGATTCTGAACCCGGCAGCGAAACAACGAGTCGACGAGCACCTTGCCTCATGTTCCTCCTGCGCCCGGGAGTTCACCCTCCTGAAGGCTGTGGAGACCTCCCTCGACGACACCGAACGTGTCAGGGCGCCGGAAGGCCTCGCAGACCGTATCCTCGCCCTGACCGCGGAAAAAACTCACGAAAACGTGATCGATTTTTCGAAACCGGCTGTGAACTGCCGGACATTCGCAGAGAACGCGGCGGCCCTTGTCGACGGCACCATATCCGGCTCCCTGCGGCCCGGCATGGAAGAACACCGGGCGGCCTGCATGTCATGCAACCGGCTTGCACGGATGCACGGAGCGGTCCTGGCCGCTTTCGAATCGGCGGAACCGGTCCACGCTCCCGCAGGCCTTGCCGAAAGGATCCTCTCGGCGGCCGCGGCGCGCGAAAGGGAAACAGTCGCATCCAACGTCCCCGTCCGGCGCGGCTTCCTCGCCGCCGCCCTGGTGTCGGTCTCGGCGGCAACGGCGCAGATACTCGGAACATTCGTCGATGTGAACGCCATCACCACGGCCTGGTCGGCCATATGGAACATGGCGGCCGGCAAGGCGGGGTATATGTCGGTCGGTCTCACCGGAACGATCGAGACGACGAAAACGGACTACCTTTCGGTGCTGGCCCATATTGCATCGAATCTCTCCGCCACGGTCGCCCTGCCATATATGGACGTGAATGTTCCCGTATATTATATAGCCGCCATATTGACCGTGGCCGCCAGTTCGGTATGGTATTTTCAGGACTCCATGGATTATGCGGAGACGCATATTTTCTGACAATCCGGACGGTCCACTTCACAAGGCGAACGACCATCATCGTGAAATGGTCCTTCGCCTTTTTTGTTGGTCAACCCTCCAAAAAAAAACATGCAATTCCAACCTCATATCTCCGCCGTTCTGCGCACTCTCGCAATCAATGGTTGCATTCATGGTCAAAGTGCTTATATTGTCAGAAAATATTGGCATATCCTGGAACCCGCCCCCATCCCGGGAGTATGAATAAACAGTGGATGGACTCTTGGGAGGGGGGTGCATGATGCAAACGGCTGATGCAATGAAAATCGACAAACAATCGATTTCCGATAAAGATCTCCTGAACGACGTCATCGACGGCAACCTTGATTCTTTCGAGATAATCGTTCAGAGATACAAGAACAGGCTGAAGAATTTCGTGTTCAGGTTCGTGAAGGACCACGACATGGCCGAGGATATCGTGCAGGAGACATTTCTGCGGGTATTCAGGAAACGCAGGGATTACAAGGCCATCGCAAATTTCTCGACCTGGATATTCACCATCGCGGGGAATCTGGCCAAAAGCGAGCTCAGGCGGAGAAAAAGATGGAACTTTTTGTCCATTGACGCGGCTAATGAAGGAGAAAAGAGCTTCGAACTTCCCGATGAGGGAATCATGCCGGACAGAAACACCGCCATATCCCTCATGGAGGAAAGCGTACAGAACGCCATTGACACCCTTCAGCCGAAATACAAGGAAGCGCTCATATTACGGGACATCGAGGGCCTGAGTTATCAGAACATCGCTGAAATAATGCGTGTGCCGGTGGGAACCGTTAAATCGCGAGTAAACAGGGCGCGCATCAAACTTCAGAAAAAACTCAAGGGGCACACGCCCAACGACGAAATCATCAAGGACACATGAAGCGTGTCATGACAGAAAAAATCAGCCCTGTCATGTAATAATAATCCCGGTGATGTGCTGAAAAATGTTTCAAATCATAATCAGTGAAAATGAACGGTATAATTAATTGGTGCAACCTTAAGCACGGAGGTATGTGTATACAGTGAAAACTGCTCATGACGGGTCAGTTTCGTGCGAGGAATTCCGCTCCATGATGGGCGATTTCGTTGACGAAGAACTGACCGAATCCCAAAAATCCCTTCTCATACGGCATGCGGAAAACTGTGTCGACTGCAACACGGCGCTCGAGGATCTCAAGCGTCTGAAACGCATGCTTGCCCGGATGAAACAGGTCGATGTCTCGCCCTCGTTCGATGCCAAACTGATGCAATTGATCGAGCGTGAGAACGTTTTGCTGAGCGATCCCTGGTATCGCATGAAACTCTATGCCCGTGACAACGCCATGGCGTTTACCGCCGTGCCCGCTGCTGCGGCGGCGATCATGGCGGCGGTGTTGTTGTTCACCCTGTCACCCCTTTCTGACAGGGGGGCGATGCACGCCGGTTCCGGGGACATGACGGTTGCCGAACAAACGCTGGAACAATCCGAAACAGATATGGATGTTGACGGCGAGGTGGTGCATTACGTTCTCGATTCGGTGAATAAAAGCGAGGCGGATGTGGGGATTTTCCTCAATGGAACCGATGCCTCGACGGTCATGGCCTCAAATACGAACATCAGATTGATCAGTTTCTAGAGCTATGATGAAGACGAAACGAATACGACAGTATCCGGCGATGACGGCAGTGGTGTTTTTTGTCGTCTTTGCGGCCCTTGCAAGAGCAAGCATGGCCTCTGACGGCGCCGACAAGACCGAGGCCCGCCGCATTCACAGGCATTGCAAATCCTGTGTTTTCACCGTAAACGCCTATTCCCCTCTCGAGGACACCGACGAAAGAGCGGCCGGCGGGAAAACATGGCAGTGCAATGTTGGAACCGCCATACCCATGGACGAGGACGGCTATCTGCTGACCCTGCGCAGCGTGGTGGACAAAGCGCGCAAGATCAAAATCATCAACAGCGACGGGAAGAAAGCCGAGGCCGAGCTGGTGGGGAATGACCATACCGGACGCATTTCCATCCTCAAGATCGATCCCTCATTCATAACCCACAGGCCCGAAATCGCATCGCTCAACAATCTCAGCGATGGTGAAGATGTATATTTTCTCGGCGTCGTGCCGGGAATGTCCGTGGATGTCACCGACGCCCGGGTCAACCGAATCAGAAGGAATGACGGCACAATAGAACTTTCGTCGTCCGGCGTTCCGGGAACATCGGGCACACCGGTATTCGACAGCAGCGAACGGGTCCTCGGCATGCTGGCATTCCAGGTATACGACGACGCGAATCCAAACGCCTCCGAAGAAAAGACCTATATCGCCATTTCCCTCGAACACGCCCTCGTCCTGGCTCACAACACCCTCAATGCCATGAAGCCGAAATGCGGATGGCTGGGCGTATGCATCGATCTCACCACGGCCTCCGGCGAGGGACTCCTGATCACCGATGTTATCGACGGCAGCCCCGCTTCGACATCCAGGATCATGCCCCGTGACAGAATATTCGAATTCAACGGCGTACCTGTCGCAACACCCCACCAGTTCAGCGAAGCATTCTCCCGGACCCATTCCGGAGATACGGTGACCCTGAAAGTCCTGCGTGACGGCGAAGAAATTTCCATCGACGTTACCCTCACCGACCGGCGATAACACGTATATTTCCAGAATAATGAAGCGTTTATTGTGCGCTTGCGCCTGGCGTGAAACGCATGTATATTGTCTTTTCGGGACAGGTACTGCTCCATGTTACCACATGATGGTTCCGGGCGACCGGGCCCCTCTTTCCGGCGCGCCCGGCGCACGGACCGCCCCGAAAACGAGGACATGACACCATGCGGCAGCTTCGCTACGATTATCGCGACATCGCCTGTGCGCCCGGAATCGCCTGGTCATACCGTAAAATGTACCTTGCGTTTCGCGGGATCGTCCTGGCCTGGTTCGTGTACGATGTCTTCGCCTATCTGGCGCTGCTGTTCATTCCGTCCGCCCGGGCCCTCGGTCCGACAGGCCTCTTCAGATATCATGAACTGTTCCCCTGCATCATGACCCACCCCGTCACGGCGCCCGCCCTTGTTATCTGGATCGCGGGGCTCGTATCCGCGGCGTATATTCTCCTGAGCGCCGCGTCTTCCGTATGCATGATCGCATTCGAAGACCTCCGTGGAAACGACATTGTCCAGCCCGCGGAAGCCCGTTCGTTCATCCGCGCGCGAAGACCCTCGATCATTCTACCGGTGTTCGCGCCGATCATTGCGCTTTCGGCCGCCGTGGTGTTTGCCGTCATGGCGGGGCTTGTGGTGAGGATCCCCTGGATCGGGCCGCCCGTTTTCGCGCTTTCCCTGCCGGTCATGTTTGTCATGGCGCTTGCCGGCGTCTTTTCATTGTGGATGCTCCTGAACGCTTCCGGCATCGTCCCGTCAGTGGCGGGAACGACCGGTGAAGACGCGCTGGAAGTTCTCATGGAATCGGCCCTCACCGTCCTCGGCCGACCGCTCAAAACCATCGCCTACACCATGTTCGGGAAACTGATCACGCTTGTTTCCACAGCGGTCTTCGCCTGCGCCGTCCTGGCTGCGCTTGTGCTGATTCACGCTCTGTCCGCTGTATCAGGCGGGTTCGTGTACGGCGAGATGTTCACGGTCTCCCTCTACAGGATTCCCTTCCTCATGCAGTCCGACACGCTCATCGGAACGCTCATCCTCCTTGGCCGCATGTATATCCTGCCGCTTCCCGTCGACACATTGAACAGCTCCCTCCCCGTTCTCGGAGCCGGGTGGATCATGGGAATACTCCACCTGTTGGTCATCTCATTGATATTTTCATACGCTTTTTCATGTTTTTACTGTACTCAGGCGATTCTATATCTTATAATACGGAGGCAACGTTCGGGAGACGATCTCCGGGAACGCATTCCAAGGATGTCCCTCGAGCGAAATTCCGGGACATCCTGATGGATCACTGATCCTGACAACCGTAAATGACGCATTCAATGGAATGCAGATGCGGAGTGTGACACATGGTCGAGATTCTGAAAAAAATCCCCCTGTTCTCGTCTTTGAAGGACGAGGAACTGGACGCGATTAACAAGGTCTCCTCCGACAAGTGCTTCAAGAAGGACCAGATCATCCTCCTGGAGAACGAGGACGGCGACACCATGTTCACCATCATCAAGGGCAAGGTGAAGGTGACGGCTTTTTCGGAACACGGCAAGGAAGTGATCTTTTCCATCCTGTATGAAGGCGATTTTTTCGGCGACATGTCACTCCTGGACGGAAAACCCCGGTCGGCATCGGTGGTGGCGATCGAGGATTCCGAGGTGCGGATGATCCGCAGGTCCGATTTCATCAGGCTGCTCGAAAAACATCCCCGAATCGCCCTCAAACTCCTCGAGGAGCTGACTTCACGCCTCCGCAAGGCGGACGAACGCATCGAAAGCCTGGCGCTCCTTGATGTTACCGGAAGAATCGCCGGAATCCTTTTGCAGCTCGCCGAGGAAAAAAAGGTCAGCCAGGGCGATGGACTCGTCATAAAGGCCCGCCCCACACACCAGGAACTGGCCAACATGGCGGGAACGACCCGGGAAACGGTGACCCGTATTCTCAAACAACTCGAGCGAAAGAGCTATGTCTCCATCGAAGGGAAGGACATCATCATCTTCGATCCCGAACGCTTCAAACGAGAGCTTTATATTTACAAGTAAGATTACATTCCCCGATTCGCTGCCGGATTCTCACCAGCCATGAAACTTCTTCTTCTGTCTGTCGATACCGATGTCATCGATGTTGTCGATCGCTATTGCTCCGAGCATGGCCATGAGCTGGCCATCATCGGTGACCTTGCGCAGGCGCGCGTGGAGATACGCTCCCGCTCCCACGATGCCATTCTCATGGATTGTTCGATACGCCCGTCTGAGCTGATCGACGTTTCTTCCGAGCTCTCGGATGCCTTGGCCGGGACGGTCGTTCTCCTGATCGGCCCCCTCGACCACACCCAGCGCCAGGCCCTCGGCAAACGGCTTTCCGCCCATTATTCAGTGGACAAGCCCCTGCGAGGAAAAGCCTTCGAAGAGACCATGCAGCGGGTTCTCCTCCGCTCCACCATCGTTCGGGACGTGGGCCTCATCGGCGTCTCGCCGGTCATGGAGGAAACCGTACAGACCATCATGCAGGTGGGGCCGACACCGATCAATGTGCTGGTTACGGGAGAAAGCGGAACGGGCAAGGAAGTCGTCGCCCGGGCGGTGCACGCGGTTTCCCGGCGCGCGGAACGGCCCTTTCTGGCGGTGAACTGCGCCGCGCTGGCGGAAGGCGTTCTCGAAAGCGAACTGTTCGGCCATGAAAAAGGATCGTTCACCGGCGCTGCCTCTCGTCGGATCGGCATGTTCGAAAAAGCAGACAAGGGAACGATATTCCTCGACGAGATCGGAGAGATATCCGCATCGACCCAGATCAGACTGCTCCGCGTCCTCGAGGAACGGGAGATCATGCGTGTGGGCGGCACGGACATCATCCCGGTCGATGTCCGTGTCATCGCCGCCACGAACAGTCCGCTTGAAAAACTTGTGGAAAACGGCACCTTCCGACGCGACCTCTATTACCGCATCAAGGTGCTTGAGATCAAGGTGCCTCCTCTGCGCAACCGGCCCGAGGACATCCCGCTCCTCATCGACCGCATCGCCCGGCAGTATGCCATCGACAACGACCTTCCTCTCCGCGCCTTTGCCCGGGATGCGAAGGATGCGCTTTCTCAGGCGAACTGGGCGGGCAATGTGCGCGAACTCAGAAATTTCGTGGAAAGCTGTCTCGCACTGACCAGCGTTTCAACCATCCACAGGCATGACATCCCGGAAGACCTCTACCGCGACGTCGTCTCGCAGAACATGCTTCCCGTTCCCATGGGCGAGAAGTTCACCGACCGGGCGGAACGTGAACTGCTTTTCAGGACGCTTCTCGAACTGAAGCACGAAATCGCCCAGATCAAGGAATTGATCATGGACAGGACCGTCGAGCACGACAAAACCGATCTGTCCCGGATGGTGGAGGTGTATCCCCTCGAAAACCCCCGGGAAATGACCCTCGACGACATGGAGCGTCAGGCCATTATCGAAACCCTCGAGCATACCGACGGCAACCGCAGAAAGGCGGCCGAGATGCTCGGTATCGGCGAACGCACCCTGTATCGCAAGCTCAAACAATACGATATCTCCTGATAATCCCGCCGACACATGCGCGATTCGCCCATCCCCCTGCACGCATACCGTCTTAGAACGGGAACTTTTTCCTCTTTCCCGTGTATTGAAAAGTAACGTATTGCATCGTGCGGCGCATAATGAAGGCATTCCCGGAAGACCTTTTTGCAACGCTTCTTTTCTTGACTGCGGATGCGGTGTTTTATATATTGATAAACTTAATGTAAAGATATGATATAGCGTTCCTTTTCATGGAGGAATCGTATGCCGACGTATGACTACGAGTGCAGGAAATGCGGCTATGAATTCGAACTGTTCCAAAGCATGAACGATGACCCCGTTTCCACATGTCCACGCTGTTCGGGACCGGTGGAGCGCAAAATCGGGGCGGGCGCGGGTTTGATATTCAAGGGAAGCGGTTTCTACATCACCGATTACCGGAGCGATTCCTATCAGAAGGCCGCAAAAGCCGAAAAATCCGCCGCGACCACATCGACCGCTGCATCGAAAAGCGACTCCAAATCCTCGTCCGGATCATCGAAGGGAAAGAACGGGAAATAAGTACGGATCGCATGTTCGAAGTATGGAGGAAATCCGACATGAGCCGTTTTCACAAGCGTTCATTGACGACACGATCTGTGGTTCTCTTCGCCGCCATTTTGCTTTTTCTGTCAGCAGCGCTGTCGGGATGCGGAAGGTCGGCTGATGAGCTGTATTCCGAGGGAAAGAAACTCATCGTTTCCGATGATTCGGTCGACGAGGGCATTTCCCTTCTTCTGGAATTCGCGGAAAAACACCCGGATGACGATCGAACACCCGAGGTGCTTCTGGCAGTCGCGACGGCGCGGCAGAGCCGTGGTGACATCGATGGCGCAGTGGAAACCTTCACCCGCCTCATTGACAGGTATCCAGACACGGATGAGGCGTACAAGGGACTTTTTCTGCTTTCCTACCTCTATTTCGAGGATGGGGACAGGATGGAGGAGGCGAAGCAGAGCCTCATGCGATTTGTGGAGCTCTATCCCGACTCGGAACTCACCGTATCCGCCCGCGTTCTTCTCGACAATATCGGCAGGCCGGTTGACGAGTGGGATATCGTGCGCGAGCTTTCGGTTGGTACGGGGGAATGAGCACGAAAACAATAGAGATTGTCGCAGGAAGCCATGGCCCACGGCCGCGATGAACGATCATACAGGAGGTACCCGTTTGACCCAGGACATCGTCAGTCTCAATGAAAAGATCGCAAAGGAAAGCGCCGCGGTTCAGGATCTGATCACGGAAGTTCACAAGGTGATCGTGGGCCAGCCGGCCATGATAGAACGTCTTCTCATCGGCCTCTTCACCGGCGGGCACATCCTGCTCGAGGGAGTGCCGGGTCTTGCGAAAACCCTCACGGTGAGCACACTGGCGGCAGCGGTGAACGCGGCTTTCAGCCGGATACAGTTCACTCCGGACCTCCTGCCGGCCGATCTGGTCGGAACATTGATCTTCAACCAGAAGACAGGCGAGTTCACTCCGAAAAAGGGCCCGGTGTTCGCCAATTTCGTCCTGGCCGACGAGATCAACCGCGCTCCGGCCAAGGTGCAGAGCGCCCTGCTCGAATGCATGCAGGAACACCAGGTGACCATCGGCAATACCACCTATCCCCTCGAAGACCCGTTTCTGGTCATGGCGACCCAGAACCCCATCGAGCAGGAAGGGACCTATCCCCTGCCCGAGGCACAGGTGGACCGTTTCATGTTCAAGGTGCTCGTCGGCTATCCCACGAAGGAAGAAGAGTACCGTATCCTCGAACGATTCTCCGCGAAACAGGAGCTGACGGTCAAACGCTCCATGACCGTCGAGCAGATCATTCACATGCGCAGGGTCGTCGAATCCATCTACATGGACGAGAAGGTCAAGCGGTATATTCTGGACATCGTTTTCGCCACGAGGGAACCCGCGGAATACGGCATCGGGAACATTGCCGGCCTGATCGAGTTCGGCGCTTCACCGCGCGCCAGCCTCTTCCTGGCCGAGGCCGCGAAGGCGCATGCCTTCCTCAGGGGGCGCGGCTATGTCATCCCGGAGGATGTGAAGGTGATGGGACCCGATGTTCTCCGCCACCGTATCATTCTCACCTACGAGGCGGAGGCTGAGGAAATGACGACCGACGACATTATCACGAAGATTTTCGATCACGTACAGGTGCCTTGAGCGTATGCTCCCCCAGGAGATCATAAAAAAAATCAGGGGCATCGAGCTCAGGACGAAACGCCTGGTGAACGATGTCTTCAGCGGAGAGTACCACTCGGTGTTCAAGGGACGGGGCATCGAGTTCGCCGAGGTGCGTGAATACGGCATCGGCGACGACATACGTCTCATCGACTGGAATGTCACCGCCCGCATGGGCCACCCGTTCGTCAAGACCTTCGACGAGGAACGTGAATTGACGGTGATGATGGTGGTCGACGCGTCCGGAAGCGGGCTTTTCGGCAGCAGGGGCACATTCAAGGAGGATCTGGCGGCCGAGGTTTCCGCGGTTCTGGCGTTCAGCGCCATCAAGAACAACGACCGCGTGGGCCTGATCATGTTCACCGACCGTATCGAGCTCTACATTCCGCCCCAGAAAGGCCGGAAGCATGTGCTGAGGGTGATACGGGAGATTCTCTATTTCAAGCCCGAAGGCCGCAGGACGGATATTGCGGGCGCGATCGAACATGTGAGCCGTATTCTCAAGAGGAAGTCCATCGTCTTCGTCATTTCGGATTTCATGGACCGTAATTTCGAGTCGCCCCTGAGCATTGCGGCCCGCAAGCACGATCTCATCGCCGTACCGATACACGACGAACGGGAGGAGACGCTCAGCGATTCGGGTGTCGTGACGCTCGAGGATGCGGAAACCGGTGACATGATCATGGTCGATACCTCCTCGAAGACCGTGCGGAAAAACTACCGGAACTACATGCGAGACAGAAGGAACGAAAACTCCGACCTGTTCAGGAAACATGGCGTGGATCAGATACCGCTCATGACGGGCAAGCCTTATGATGACGAACTGGTGCGTTTTTTCAAGAAGAGGATGAAGCAATACCGTTGACGGCGGCTGTCATGACAACGGCCGAAAAGCCCGGTCCGGGGGGACAACCGGGAGGGTGAAAACAAAAACGAGATCGAAAAAATACCTTCATACAATCACAAGGACGTGCACGAATGAAACGTGAAACCGTTCTTACGGTCGCCCAGTCGAAACGGCTCATCGCCCGTGGTGTCGCCGCCCATCCCGTGGTGAAGACGGCCTTCCACAACGGGAACATCGGAATCTGCCGTGGAACGACATGCGGTGCGGTCGCGGAAGAGTTTCTCGGGCGTCCGCTCGAAAAATTCAGTTACACCACCGGTCTCACCCTGCCGAAAAACCCCCGTCCCCCCATCGAAAAACCGGACAAGACCATTCATGACATCATCATCCGCAAGGGCGAGATATTCATGGAGGGGGAAACGGTCATCGAAGCCGCGGTCAACATGGATCCGGGGGATGTGATCATCAAGGGCGCCAACGCGCTCAATTATGAAAAACAGGTCGCCGGCTGTCTGGTCGGCCATCCGAAGGGCGGCACGGTGGGCGGTTTCTGGGGCCCCCTGTACGGCAGGAAAATCCGCCTCGTCATCCCCGTCGGGCTGGAAAAAGAGATATCGTTCGACATCATCGATGTTTCCGAACAGACCATGGAGAACAATCCGGGAAGCGCCCTGATGCCCATGACCGGTGTCATCGTGACCGAAATCGAGGCAATAGAGCTTATCACCGGCGCCCGCGCCAGCCAGATTGCGGCGGGTGGCATCAGGGGAGCCGAGGGATCGGTTCGCCTGTTGATCGAGGGTTCCGACGATCAGATTGCCGCCTGCTCGACGCTCCTTGGTGAACTGGAAATCGAGGAACCATTCTGATCGTTTGCATGGATTGATTCAGAACCGTCACATGCCGCCCCTGTTGGGAACGCGTTCGATACGATTCCCGTCCAAAGGAGGATTGCGTTGATAGAAGTCGAAAATCTCACCAAGTTCTACGGCACCCATCAGGCTCTCAACGATGTGAACTTCACAGTCGAAAAGGGCGAAGTGCTGGGGTTTCTCGGGCCGAACGGCGCCGGAAAATCGACGACCATGAAGATCATCACCGGATTTCTCTCTCCCACCGAGGGGGCCGTGCGCGTGGATGGCATGGACATCGTCGACGATTCCCTCGAGGCCAGGAAGCGCATCGGCTACCTGCCCGAACACCCCCCGCTCTATCTTGACATGAGCGTCAAGAACTACCTCGAATTCACGGGCCGTATCCGCGGCATCGGCAAGAAACACCTGCAAAGCAGCGTCGAAAGCGTCGTGGAAAAGTGCGGTCTTCAAAAATACTACAAAAGCCAGTGCAGTGCGCTTTCGAAGGGATACCGCCAGCGAGTCGGCATCGCGCAGGCCATGATCCACGAGCCCATGGTGCTGATCCTCGACGAGCCGACCATCGGTCTCGATCCCATCCAGATCGTGGAAATCAGACAGCTCATCAAGAGCTTCGGCGGTGACCACACGGTCGTTCTCTCGACCCATATTCTTCCCGAGGTGGACATGACCTGCGAACGGGTCGTCATCATCAGCGACGGCACGGTCGTAACCGAAGGATCCACCACCAACATCCGGGAAAATCTACCGGGGAACAATCAGCTCGAGCTGAAAATCAAGGGGACCGTAGGCTCGTTCAAGGAACGTCTCGAAGAGTTCGAGGGCGTGGACGCCGTCACCGTTCAGCCCATGGCCCTGGATGTTGCCGGGTTCCGCATCGAGACGGACGAGCCGGACAGGGTGAGCCCCGGGATCGCCAGGCTGGTCGTCGAGAACAACCTGGAGCTTATCGAGCTGAGAAACCTCGCGCTCACCCTCGAGGAAATATTTATCAAGGTAACCATGAACTGAACGGAGCCGTTGGATGAACAATTTCCTGGCAGTCTATAGACGTGAACTGAAGAGCTATTTCGTCTCACCGATCTTTTACATCCTTGCGACGGTGTTCATGATATCGGTGGGAAACACCTTCAAGGATTCCTTTTTCAGCTTTGCGACCGCAACCATGCGTCTTCTGCAGCGTGTCACCAATTACGGCGGCAATTTCCAGCTCATGAACGTGAACACCGTCATGATCAACATGACCACGTTCATGAACTTCCTGTTCCTTCTGATCGTTCCCCTTCTCACAATGCGGCTCTATGCCGAGGAGAAGAAGAACGGCACGATGGAACTGCTCATGACCTCGCCCATCACCACGACCCAGGTTCTTCTGGGCAAATTCTTCTCCTGCCTGACGATCTACACGATCATGATGATGATGACGATGGCTTTCAACGTACTCATGAACATCTATTCCCAGGGGAAATTGGACTGGGGTCCCGTATTCGGCGCGTATCTGGGGACGCTGCTTCTGGGCGCGATGCTCATTTCCATCGGCATGTTTTTCAGCTCCCTCACGGAAAATCAGATCGTGGCGGCGGCCATGACCATCACCTTCTGCATGGGCTTGTGGCTGCTCATCTATACGGCAAATTTTCTCCAGCCGCCCATGAGCAGCTTCGTCAGGTATGTCTCGGTGATCGAACACCTGGATTCATTCGCGGTCGGTTATCTCGGCATCAAACATATCATCTATTTCCTGTCGATGACCACATTCTGGCTGACAATCACCGGCTTGACAGTCGAATCGGCGCGATGGAGGCAATAATATGCAGGGAAAAAGAACAAACGTCACACGCATTCTCTTCGGAAAACTGCTGAAATTCGGCCTCAGTTCGATCATATTCGCCCTGGCGCTCGCCATCGGCCTCATACTCATCAATTATGTCGCGGCGGTCAAGACGCCAAGCTTCGATATCACGCGCGAAAAGGTCAACACGCTCTCCATGGAAACGACCACGCTGCTCGAAGATATCAACTTCAACGTGCAGATCAAGGCATTTTACACCCTCGGCACCGAGCGGCGCGTCAGGAAGCTTCTCGACAAATATGTGGCCGAGAACGACCGCCTCGAAATCGAGTTCATCGATCCTTTGAAAAATCCGATCATGGCGGAGCAGTATGATATTTCCCAGCCCAGGACGATCATTTTCGAAACGGCGGGCAAACAGGCCAGGATAAATCCGCTGCCCTCGAACCAGCAGATTCAGGAACGGGATGTCACCATCGCCCTGTACCGCCTTTTCACCGATGACACAAAAACCATATATTTCACCACGGGGCACGGTGAATTCAATCTGGAAAACTCCCGCCAGAACGGCCTGAGCTTCATCAAGGACAAGCTGCTCGAACAGAATTATGTTGTCGAGGAAATCAATCTTCTCGAGGAAGGCGCGGTCCCCGATGACTCGGACCTTTTGATCACCGCCGGCATGACCGTGCCTTTCACGGACGAGGAGGAGGCCATTCTCGCGAACTATCTCAACGACGAGGGCAAGGCCCTGATCCTGGTCCCGCCGGCCATCGAACCGAATCTGGACGATGTTCTCAGATTCTATGGCATCAGCTTCGGGGACAACTACATCTATGAAACATCGAGCAGGATGACCACCGAAATGTTCGGTCCCATTTCGCCGCTTGTCTCCGAACAGGAAGAGCACGAGATCACCGCGAATCTCGAGAACCAGAACTTCCTCTTCCCCTTCGTCCGCAGTATCGATCTTGAAAGGGAGATGGGCAGCATCATCGCGACCAGACTGCTCTCGTCAAGTGACAACAGTTGGGCCGAAACGGACATCGAATCGGCAAAAACGGTGCGGACGAACCAGAAACCCTCACGTGACGAGGGGGAGGAAAAGGGTCCGATCACCGTTGCGGCCGCCACCGAACGCGTGTTCGACCTGCCCGATTCCCTCATCAAATATGAAGTGACGACCGTAAATATCCGGTCAGCGTTTTTCGGCAATGCCACGTTCATCACGAATCAGTTCGCAACATCCTTCACCTCCAACGTGAACCTGTTCCTCAACACGGTCAACTGGATCACGAAAAACGAAAAAATCATCGAGATAACGCCGCACCTGGAGGCGTTCACTCCCGTCGAGCTCCGGCAGTCACAAAGAAAGTTGCTCTCGTGGCTGACGCTCGTTATATTCCCGTCTTCAATACTCATCGTGGGCATTGTCGTTTGGTATCGCAGACGCTAAATGGAGACATGTTATGAAATTGGTAAAATCACTCGTCACGCTTCTCGCCGTCGTTGTCATCGGCGTCGTCGTCTATCTCACCATTTACAAGGCCGAGGAGGAACGGCGGGAGCGGCTGCTCGAGGAACGGCAGCTCATACGTTTCGATCTGGACAGGATCAGCGGTTTCACCCTTGTCAGGCCGGATTCGTCTGTCGTCTTCGATCGGGGCGTCGGCCGAATCTGGAACATCACCTCACCCATCGAGAGCGAGGCTGACAAGGAGCCGATCTTCAACCTTTTCTATTCCCTCGACAACAGCGACATTCTCTACAATGTCGAGGACGAGCCGGATGACTATTCCCTGTACGGGCTTGCCTCGCCGGACTACTTCATGTCCATGCGTTACGACAATGCCGATCCCGACACGCTGTTCGTGGGTGACGCCACTCCCGACAGCACCATGTCATATGTCAAGTTCGCTTCGGAAGACCGTGTGCTCGCGGTGAGCATGCAGCTGACATCGTTTTTGAAACAACCGGTGAGATACTATCGTTCCCGTTCCATGTTGAACGTCGTGGCGGACGACATCATCGGCGTCGAGATCCATCGCACAAAGGACGAGGAGATCCAGAACAAGATCACCATGCTCTACAACGACGTGAACTGGGTCATGATGGAACCATGGGAACATGCCGGCGACCAGGACAACATGCTCGAGTTCTGCGAAAAGATGGCCGATGCCATGAAAAACACCCTCATCTCGGAGCATGAGGAAGACCTCTCCCAATACGGTCTCGACAATCCCTCGGTGGTCCTGAACGTCAATCTCAAGTACGGCATGCCCAGCAAGATGGTCCTGATCGGTAACAAACTTACCGAGCGTGGAAAGACGCATCTGTGGTACGCCAAGCAGTTCGACAAGGAACTGATATTCACCGTGGAAAACAGTGTCATCACCATGCTCAACCGTACGGCCGTATGGTTCATCGACAAGCAGCCTGCTCACTTCAATCGCAACCTGGTCGACCGGATCGTCCTTGAAACGACCAGCGAACCGATCACCTTCTTCCGCGATGCGGCCAACAACTGGAGCGTGGTCTCCCCCATCGACAAAAACATCGAACGGGATACGATCAACAGCATTTTCAGCGTCAGCCGTTTCATTCTCGTTCATGGTCTTTATGCGTACGATCCCATGGAAGAGGATCTCGAGGCGACGGGACTGGACGACCCGAACATGATTCTGAGCTTCTATAACGGCGAACGGCTTCTGACCCAGGTTTTCTATGGCGATTCCTTCACGACGGACAAGCAGAACACATATTTCAGGACCAGTTTTTCGCCGACGATCTATATCACGCAATCCACGGTCAATTCGTCGATAAACAGCGTTCTTCGCACCGTGTTCAGTGAATAACGAAGGATTATGCTTATAAAAAAGTCTCATATCCTTTTCATTTCGATCCTTGCCATTCTTTCGGGGGGGAGCTGTTTCGCCTCCCCCCCGGAGGATATCCGGGTTGAAATCAGAGCATCCATCGACACTCCTACAATCGGCGATTCCCTCACCGTCTCTCTCTCGGTCACCGCACCGGAAACCATCGAAACCGGCGAGCCATTCATCGAGGGAGCCTCCCCGTTTCAGGAATATGTCAGATATCACGACGAAACACAGTCCCCGGAATCGGGGGAGAAGAAAAGGGAACTGTTCTATCTCACCTATGCCCTGAGCCCCGATTCATTGGTGATCGGGCCGTTTCGGGTGCCGTGGGTGGCGGCTGACGGCGATTCGGGCTCCGTCGCATCGAATGTTCTCCGCCTGCCTGTTACGGGAGTCATGGAAGGCGAGGAGCCGAAACCGAACAGAGCGCCGATGAACCTGCCCACCGGTATTCCTTTGTGGGCGATTGCGATGGCGGCTGTTGTCCTGGCCGGTCTGGCCGCCTGGCTGCTTTTGCGCAGGAGAAAAACGGAACCGCCTGTCATCGCGCCGGAACCTCCACGGCCGATAGATGAGCTGGAAGAATTCGAGAAAATCAGGGCCCTCCGCCTCCACGAGCAGGGAAAGATCAGGGAGCTCTACATATCCGTCTCCGACGCCGTGCGCGGTTTCATCCATCGAACCATGCCCTTCGACGCCCTCTATGAAACCTCCGAGGAAATTGCGGCCAACCTTCGCCGTCACGAATCGGACGAAACCATCGTCAGGGCTTTCGGCGAGATCATGAGCGAAGCCGACATGGTCAAGTTTGCCAAATACCTGCCGCCCGCCGACAGGAGCGCCACCGTGATCGACCGCGCTGTCGAGCCTGTGAAAACGCTCCTGGACCGTATCGCCCGTGAGAAGGCCCGCAGTGCGGCTGCTTCAGAATCGACATCTGAGAACACGCCAAAGGAACGGCAGCCCGTGACCGCGGATGAACGGGAAGGAGGCGCGTGATGTTCCGTTTCGCCGATCCCTTGTGGCTCCTGCTTTTGATCATACCCGTGGGTGTTTTCGTCGCGTTCATTCTGAGGAAGGGGAAAAGCGAACCCGGTGTCGTCTTTTCCAACACCGAGGTCTTCAGGCATATTGGAACGGGTTACGGGGCATTCAAACGAGGCCTCTCGCTCTTTCTTCTGGCCGAAGCCGCGGTGCTCCTCATCATCGCCATGGCGCGTCCGCAATCGGGACAGCAGCTTCACACCCGCGACGCCCGGGGCATCGACATCATCCTGGCCCTTGACATCTCATCGAGCATGGAGGCCATGGACTTTCATCCCCTGACACGGATCGAGGCAGCCCAGGACGTGGTGCGCGATTTCATCAGAATGCGGACCAGCGACCGTATCGGGCTCACCGTATTCGCCGCGCAGGCATACACCCTCTGTCCGCTGACCCTGGATTACGACATGGTCTCGGATTTCCTGGACCGCGCCGCGGAATCCCGTATCGAGGACGGCACGGCGATCGGTTCCGCAATCGCCACGTCGGTGAACCGTCTGCGTACATCCGCTGCCGCCAGCAAGATCGTTATACTCCTGACCGACGGCATGAACAACAGGGGCCAGCTCGACCCCCTCACCGCGGCGCGTATCGCCCAGACACTGGGAATCAAGGTATATACCATCGGTGTCGGAAGCGAGGGACAGGCGCCGATAAAGGTGGACGGTCGGACCGTTTTCGCGGAAACCCACATCGACGAGGCGACCCTGCGCGAGGTGTCCGCAATGACCGGAGGCAACTATTACCGCGCCAAGAACGCCCGCGAGCTTATGGGCATTTACGAGGAAATCGACTCCCTCGAAAAAACTGACATCGAATACGACGAATGGGTGGAATACGATGAAATGTACGTCGGGTTTCTCACCGCCGGTTTCATCGTGCTGCTCCTGGCGTTCCTTCTCGAAGGGACGGTTCTCGGGAGGATTCCCTGATCATGGCTTTCAATAACGTACAGGCATTCTGGCTCCTTCTGTCGATACCGGTCATGCTGGTGCTGGCCGGGATATTCTCCTGGCGCGCCCGCGTGCGCCGTGACCGTTTCGCGGTCCCGGAACTTTTCACGGCGCTTGCCCGTTCAACCAGTAAAACCCGGCGGTTCATCAGGGGGGTCTGTTTCTTTTTCGGGCTAGCGTTCGTCATTGTCGCGCTCACACAGCCCCGTTTCGGAACGAAGACGGAAATAGTCAGGCGAACGGGTCTCGACATCGTGATCGCCATCGACACATCCTCTTCGATGCTGGCGGAGGATGTGAAACCGAGCCGTATCGATCAGGCCAAATACGAGATACAGCGGCTGATCGACAACCTGCAGGGCGACCGAGTCGCGCTGCTCGCCTTCGCCGGGAAGTCATTCGTGCAGTGTCCTTTGACGACCGACTATCCCGCGGCTAAAACGCTCCTCGAAACCATCGCATCCGGAATCATTCCGGTGCCCGGCACTGACATCGGGGAAGCGCTCGAGGGATCCATGGAGCTTCTCGAACGCGGGTCGTCGGCAGGCAGCGAAAGCCAGCTCATCATCCTTTTCACCGATGGCGAGAATCTTGCCGGGGATCCGTTGGATGTCGCGGAACAGGCGGCCCGCAAGAACATCCGCATCTTCACGATCGGCATCGGAACCGCCAACGGCGAAATCATCCCGATCCGCAATGACCGTGGACAGCTCGAGGATTACAAACGGGACAAGGAAGGAAACGTCGTCAAAACGGCCCTCGATGAAAAAACCCTGGGCGAAATCGCCGACGCCACGAACGGCTCCTATCTTCGCACGGTCAATGGCGAGGTCGACATACAGGCCGTCATCGACGAACTGGGCGCCATGCAGAAATCAGACATCCACGAACGCAAGATATCGCGTCTCAAGGAACGCTACCAGATCCCTCTCGGGGCCGGCATCTTCTTTCTTTTGACAATGCTGCTCGTCGGAGAACGCAGAAAAAGCTCCGGTGTGGAACGGGTGCGTATCACAGGAACCGAATCATGAGGACAACGGGGTCGAGAAACATGTATATTCCGGCAAAAATCCGGATCACGGCCGTCTGCATCGCATGCATCTTGAGTGCCGGGGCCGGAGCCTCCGCGGACAAATCATCCCGCATCAACAGGAAGGGTGTCGAGGCATGGGAAAACCAGGCGTTCGACGAGAGCGCCGAACATTTCATGGATGCCGTCGTTGAAAAGCCCGATTCACCCGAACTGCGCTTCAATCTCGGGACCGCCCTCTCGGTGACGAAGGATACGGAGGAGGCCCTTCGCCAGCTGGATATCGCCTCGCGCAATCTGGAATCGCCCGAAATGAAGGCGGCCGCCCACTTCAACGCCGCCAACACCAGCATGCTGGCCGGTGATTTGGAGCGGGCGATCAGGGAATACCGGGAGGCCCTCACGTTCGATCAGTCATCAAGCGATATCAGGAACAACCTGGAAATCGCCCTTCGCAAATGGAACGACCAGCAGAAACAGCAGAAGGAACAGGAACAAAAGGAGGAGGGCGAACAGGAGGAGCAGAACGAGGAGGAAAAACAGGACCGGCAGAAGGGAAAGAACGAAGAGGAGGAGGAACAGAAGGAAGAGGAGCAGGACGACGAGGAAAAGGACAGTCAGACGAAGAATACCGACGACCGGGAACAGGAAGATCAGCAGCAGCAACCCTCGAGCCAGGAACAGAGCGAAAGCCAGCCCATGACACCCGAAGAAGCGAAACGGATACTCGACGCCCTGAGCGATGAGGAGAAAAAGGCGCTTTCGCTCAGGCGCATGCAGATGCAGACGGAAACGAGGCAGGGAGATGACTGGTAGAGCATCCGGGCGGACAAGGGTATGTACCGTGATTGCGGTGCTGGTGCTTCTGATCGCCGCACCGGCTCATGCACAGGACATCGTGCTCACGTCAGAGGTAAGCCCGGTGAACGCCACGGTGGAGGATTTCATCTCGGTGAAACTCACCGTATCCGGCCCGGAAGCAACGCGCGCCGGGATGCCCGTGCTCGAGACGAATCCCGATTTCATTATTGTGGGCCAGCCTTCGACCTCCCAGAGCTTCGTCATGAACAACTTCAAGACCTCGGTCACGAAATCCTGGATATACCGTCTTCGTCCGAAAAAGACAGGAACATTCGAGGTGGGCGCGGCCACCCTTTCCCACAGGTATATAACCGACCGCTTCCTGCCGGATAAGGC
>CAYNWJ010000016.1:19823-21265 GCA_964400815.1 uncultured bacterium | reverse complement strand
GACCGCTGTTGAGCTTTCGTTGTGGGTCATGTAGATGAACGGTCTGCGTTTCTTTCGCATCGCGCTCCTGACATCGTCGGGATCGATTGCCTTTCCCCAGGGACCTTTCACGAACGAGAAGGGAATGCCGAGTGCGGTGAGGTTCTTCTCGGCATAGGCGCCCAGGCCTCCGTTGTTGACCACCAGCACCTCGTCATCGGGGGTGCAGAGGCTCGAAATGGCCATGTTCACTCCCACCGTGCCGCTGCCATTGGCGATCAGGATCTGGCCGTTTTCGTCATCTTCGGGAATGCCGAAAACATACTTCATCTTTTCGCAGAGCGTGTTGTAGAACGCCGGAAACCCCGTGGGAGCGTCATAATGGGGAAACACCTGGTGTCCGAGACGCTCGAGCACCTCCTTCGGACAGTCCATGGGACCGGGTATCATGAGTTTCGGGCTTTTGAGCTGGGCTGCCATACGTCTTCTTCCTCCGCCGTTCTGACTGGTGGCGCGTTGTGGTTATAATACTGAGAGAAGGTCTATTCGATTCCGTATTCGAGCATGTTCAGGAACATGCGTTTGACGGTCGCCGACTGGGGGACGTCCGATTTCAGGGCGTCGAGGAACGGCAGGGTCGTCAGAACAACCATCCCCTCGCCGTACCTGACGACCGCCAGCGCGTCAGTGATCTCGTCCGACCGCAGGCTGGCGAGTCCGACGATGGTCCGCACCCCGCGCCGTCCGAGCCTGAGGCCCGCCACCGCGCCGAGATAGAGGTCCTGGAATTCCCAGTTCAGCGCGCAGTCCTGAGGAAGCCCGGTCATCACGGGCCCGTGTCCGGCGAAAAACCGTCCCTGATTGCCCAGGCTCACGGTTCCGAAATATTCAACGCCGGCGTATTCATACATGGTCATCCTCCCGGCCCAGTCGGCGGCGTTTGCGAGAACGATGAGCGTGGAGCCGTTGGCCACCCGCTCGAGCACGCCGTCATAGGGACGCATGTCAGGGGTAATGCCAAGGTTTTTGACGTCATCGTAGTCGTGCGTGCCGATGATAATATAATCGACATGCGGTCCGTCGGGGTCGAAATCTTCGCAGGCCTTATCTCTGGTTTCACGGATAAAGCCGGCGACGGTTCCGTCCGTTTCCACCACGGCGACAGAACCGCCGATTCCCGGACCCTGTCCGCAGTCAACCGCGAAAATGTCGTCGCAGCCGTCCGCGACCGCCGCGCCCCGGCGGTCATTCAAAACCGCCCGGAGATGGTGTCTGCCGTGTTGCTGCATGGATGGAAGCTCGATTCCTTCGGCAAGAAGCTGACCGAACTCTTCGCCTCCCTCGATATTCACCCGGCGGGAATCAGTGAACACGGTCCCGCCCGCCGGATCCTCGAGGGTGAGTTCCAGGGTATGCCGTCCACTGATGTCCGCCGCGTTGACGAGGAAGAGATCGGCCGTCAC